>JAEWHQ010000026.1 GCA_023387715.1 Pseudomonadota bacterium
GTGGTGCCTTGGGCAGGTTTGCGCCCTATGATGCCGGATATGATGCCGCGTGTTGGGGCAGGCAGTAAATCGCGTGTATTTTATAATACAGGTCATGGGCATCTGGGCTGGACATTATCGGCGGTCACCGCCGAGATGATCGCACAGCAGATTTGTACAGCTTTTCCTGCCGCGGAAAGAGAAAAACAAGCAGCATAACAGCCGGTGTTTTTCTCATTATTACGGCTTTATCTTTAGATACTGATTATCTTTTAAGATAAGAAATAAACTGGTTACAAACAGTTTATGTTGCGATAAAGTTCCTGCGCTTTCTTAAGCCTTTGGGGAGGTCAGAAAGCGCAGAGAATATTTAAATGCCGCTTCGTTATTACGGCCTGTTTCATCTCTGTCGATTTGAGTGCATTCGGTTTTTAGCTGTATACAGGCAGAGCCACAGGTGGGGGAGGGCGAACTGCGCTATGAAATTTGCATTGCCGTCAGTTCTGTTGCTCGTCTCACTCTTTTTGTGCAGCGTCTGGTTCTATTCGCGTGAGCGGAAATATTTGCTGATCTGTGCATCGGGATTCTTTTTAATCTGCATTGCCGCGATCATACAAACGGTGCCAATTATTCCTTTTAAGGGCGGAAGCTCTGTTTTGAGTGCACTTTTTTATGTGCTCGGAAGTCAGCTTATTAATGGCGGCGTGCTTTATCGTTCAGGTAAGGCTGTCAATATTTATCTTTATGGGCTGAGCCTGTTGCTGATCGTCAGCGGCATTATTTATTTTTATTATTTTGACAACAATTTATATGCGAGAATTTATTTGGTTAATTTTGGTATGGCCGCTTTCTTTTTGATCGCCGTTTTCCGGTTACGAAAACTGGTATGGGAAACAAATGCTGACCGTATTTTACTTGGCTGTTTGTTTCTGGTCGGGATGCATTTCTTTCCTAAAGTGTTGATGACTGATGATACTATTAACAAGGTCATGCATGGGGCCGCTTATCTTGATAGTTCTTATTGGGATGCAACCTCGTTCTGGTCAGCTATCTTAGGGATGATTTTAGGTGTGATAATCATCTTGTCGGTCGGTATGGAAGTGATTGCTCTTCTAACCCGTGACCGTGATACGGATGTGCTCACAGGGCTGTTGAACCGCCGTGGCCTGATGAACCGTTTGAATGCGATTTCGGAAGAAAAACGTATTCGTACCGACAGTATTATCATGTGTGACATTGATTATTTTAAAAGCATTAATGACACATATGGCCATGCGGTTGGCGATCAGGTGCTTAAACAATTTGCCGGTATTCTGGCAGAGTCTATTGGTGAACGTGACTTGGCGGTGCGGCTTGGCGGTGAAGAATTTGTGTTGATTTTACATCAGAAAAGCGTCGAACAAGCCTATATTCTGATTGAGCGATTGCGCAACGAAATCGAAGAAACCTTCTTTGGCGGTCTTGATGATACGCATATTCTGACCTGTAGTTTCGGCATCACCAAGCTGCATCATCAGGAAGATATCTGGGCAGTGATTGAGCGTGCTGACAAGCATTTATACAAAGCCAAAAACGAAGGCCGCAATCGTATTCATGCCGAGGAAGCGAAAGTTCCTTTTAACTATTCTGCATGAAAAAAAGCGTTTTGCGACGCTTTCCTGTTCGCAAGGGTAAATTTCATTTTTCAATGCCTTGCACCCTTTGGCTAAATTGATTTTAATGGGGTTCGCTCCTTTTCCGTTCTTATGACAGGCCGGATGACTATTTTATTTCACGGATTTTGACTGAAAAGAGCCTGATGAAACTGCTTAAACTATTAATTGTTGGCACTGTATTTTGTGCAATGCCGGCAAATGCCATGACAGCGCTGGAAATTGCCCAGTTGAAAAAACTGGATCCGGCCACACGCCTCGAACAGCGCTGTGATGTTGAAGCGATGGAAGTGATAAACCGCTCGGAAGCTGGTTTTAGTCCTGACAAAGTCTTGGCCTATGCGTTTTCTGAGCCGACTATCAAACCGCAATCCATTGTTGCCAAAGGAGCAGCGTTGCGCAGCCGCAATCAATGGTATCGGCTTTCTTACAGCTGCAAAACCGATACGGATCGGATGACGATCCTGTCATTCAAATATAAATTGGGTGATATTGTTCCCCATGACCAGTGGGACGCCCATTATCTGGTGCCCTGACATTTAAAAAAGCCGCCTGAAAAGTCAATTTCAGGCGGCTTTTTCATTGGGATGCGTGACGATTAATTTTCGTCTTCGCTCAAATCATCAGCACGGCATTGAGAGAGCAGTGTCTGTTCTTCCGCGCTGTCATCAGCCTGCAGATAAGACAGAATTGCTTCACCGGATTTTTCGTGCCAGCGATAGCTGTCCTGCTCATCAATGGCGACATAAAGTGCGCCGCTGCCGCTTGGCGACTCGGTCATGGAAACCTGTTTGCCATCAACATTGATCACCGCAAATGATGTACCTGCGGCTGTGTTGATATAGGTGACGGGAATGACGATGTTCCGCTCACAATAATAGTCAATCTTTTGAATGGTGTCGCCACCGGCTGGCTGTGCCAGTGCCGCACCTGCCTGCAAGAGAAGACCGGCACTTACTGTCATTAAGGCTAATGATTTCATCATCTAAACTCCGTTTATATTCGGCTAGTTCAAGATAGATTGATGGCATAAATTAGGAAAGAGGCAAACATAAATAATAAATCAAAGCTATGAATATTGCGGCTGACTTTTTTATGCCGCGAACTTGCTTTAAAAGGACGCACGAAAAAGTGATCTTATATGCTTCGTGGGTCTTGATGGGCTGCGTTGCAACTCAGATCATTTTTCATAAATCCGGTTGATGTCATTTTTGAAATATAGAGAAAAAATGTCAAAGTTTGCATGTTTAAGCATTGTTTTAGTCATTCTTTATGGTTGTGCGGGTGTTGATTACACGCAGAAAAACTATGCCGGATTGCCTGCAACAGATTTTAAAACCGAAGATGGCCGCAGCTATCGCATTGTTGAAAATCGTGAGCAGAAGAAAATTCTGATCGGCCCGTCGATTGATCCTTCCGCCTCGCGCGGTTTTGTCAAAGGACTGGCGCTTGGCAGCGGCATTGATCCGGTTTCACCTGTTGTGGTGCGCGATGCGGCTGAGGCTTATTTGAATTCGGGCAACCGGCGTTGTGAGAGCCGTGATGTCACGATGATTGTCGATCCTTATTATGAAGTGCGCTATGCGTGCGGCTTTGCGGTGACACGGCGTAAGAGCGTATTTTAAGCGGGCTTAAAATTGCGGTTGATTTTTTAGTATAGCTGTGGGGGACACGGCCTGCTACATTGGGCAGGTTGAGGCGGCGTGCGGGAAATCTATTTTCCTGAACGTGTGACTGGAGGTTTTATTTTCTGCGCTCATGATGTTTTAGGTGGTGTTCATAAGTTTTCTTTGCCTCACATTTTGCTAGGCTGAGCATTGTTAACCAGATGGAGGCATGCATGAACAAGGTTTTTGTGAGAGTGTTGGCCAGAGATTTTCTGGTATCTGCCTTTCTGGTCAGTGCTGGTATGGCAGCAACAACGGGGATAGCGTCGGCGCAGCAGGTTTTGCTGAATGTTTCTTATGATCCGACGCGTGAACTTTATAAAGAATATAACGCTGCTTTTGCCAAACATTGGAAAGCGGAAACCGGTGAAACAGTAACACTGCGCACATCGCATGGTGGCTCAGGTGCACAGGCGCGTTCTGTGATTGATGGTATCCATGCCGATGTGGTGACCCTGGCTTTGCAAAGCGATATTGATGCGATTGTTGAGCGCACCGGAAAAATTCCTGAAGACTGGCGCACTAAATTGCCGAAAAATTCGGCACCTTATACGTCAACAATCGTATTTTTAACCCGTAAGGGAAATCCTAAAAATATCAAAAGCTGGGCAGACCTCACCAAAGATGGTGTTGAGGTAATCACGCCAAATCCGAAAACGTCTGGTGGTGCACGGTGGAATTATCTGGCCGCCTGGGGCTGGGCGCATCAGCAATTTGATGGCGATGAAGAGAAAATAAAAGCCTATCTCTCTGAGCTTTTCCGTCATGTGCCGGTGCTGGATACCGGTGCACGCGGAGCAACCACATCATTTGTGCAGCGCCAATTAGGCGATGTGCTGCTGGCATGGGAAAATGAAGCCTATTTGTCGGTGGCAGAATTTGGCGATAATGCTTTTGATATTGTCGTGCCGGAAGTTTCCATTCTGGCCGAGCCGCCGGTTGCCGTTGTTGACAAGAATGTCGATGCCAAAGGCACACGCAAATTAGCAGAAAGCTATCTGCAATATCTTTATTCGGCTGAAGGGCAGGCGATTGCCTCCAAGCATTATTACCGGCCATCCTTGCCGGAACTGGTGCCTGAAGGTCAGCTGAAACCCTTGCCTGATTTAAAATTGCTGACCATCGATGATCCGATTTTCGGTGGCTGGAAAAAAGCGCAGCCTTATCATTTTGGTGATGGCGGTACATTTGACCAGATTTACAAGCCGAGCAGATAATCTTGTTTGGTTTCGTGAACATAACTGCTCTCAAAACCAAAAGGTGTGATTGATGTCATCATGGCTCACGCGACCGGGCGGTTTCAATTTTCGTCAACCGAGTGTGTTGCCTGGTTTCAGGCTCACATTCGGCCTGAGCGTTGCTTATCTCACCCTGCTGATCCTTATTCCGCTGGCTGTGCTGGTGCTTTACGCCAGCGGTTTAGGCTGGGCAGGGTTCTGGCGTATCGCAATGGATCAGCGCACGCTTTATGCGCTGCAAACAAGCTTTGGTACGGCCTTTTTGGCCGCACTCATTAATGTTGTTTTTGGTGTGCTGGTGGCGTGGGTGCTGGTGCGCTATCGCTTTCCGGGGCGGCGACTGGTTGATGCCATTGTCGATCTGCCCTTTGCACTGCCGACTGCGGTGGCTGGGATCGCACTGACTGCCGTTTATGCGCCTAATGGCTGGATCGGCAGTATCCTGATGCAATTCAATACGCGGGTGGCTTTTACCAAAGCCGGTATTGTGATTGCGCTGGTTTTTATCGGCTTGCCTTTCATTGTGCGCACCGTTCAGCCGATCATGGAAGAGATCAGCCGCGAGGTGGAAGAGGCGGCCGCAACACTTGGTGCCAGCCGTTTCCAAACCATTTGGCGGGTGCTGCTGCCGGGGTTGCAACCGGCAATTTTAACCGGTTTCGCACTGGCTTTTGCGCGTGGCGTCGGGGAATACGGATCGGTGATTTTTATTGCCGGCAACACCCCTTATGTGTCGGAAATCGCCCCCTTGCTGATCGTCATCAAGCTGGAAGAGTTTGATTATCGTGGTGCGGCAGCGATCGGCACTATCATGCTGTTTCTGTCATTTCTAATGTTGTTTATCATCAATCTTTTGCAAAGCTGGAGCAGGAGGAAATATGGCTATCAAAACTGATCAGCACACTCTGCCTGCCGATGATCATGCGGTGAGTGAAAAGGGCTGGGTACGCTATAGCCTGATTGCCATTGCCATGCTGTTTTTAAGCCTGGTACTGATTTTGCCGGTATTGACGGTTTTTATCGAAGCTTTCCGCAAAGGTGTGGCGCAATATTTCGATGCATTTATTGAGCCGGATGCGTGGGCTGCCATCCGCCTGACCTTGCTGGTGGCGGCAATTTCCGTGCCGGTCAATTTGGTGTTTGGGGTGGCAGGTGCATGGGCAATTGCCAAATTCGAGTTTAAAGGTAAGGCTTTCCTGACCACCTTGATCGATCTGCCGTTTTCGGTTTCGCCGGTCATTTCCGGTCTGGTGTTTGTATTGCTGTTTTCCAGCCAAAGCGTGTTGGGGCCGTGGCTTAAATCTTATAATATCGACATTCTGTTCGCGGTGCCGGGGATTGTTTTGGCAACTCTGTTTGTCACATTTCCTTTTGTGGCGCGTGAGCTCATCCCGCTGATGCAGGAGCAGGGCACGGGCGATGAAGAGGCGGCCTTGTCGCTTGGAGCAAGCGGCTGGCAGACTTTTTGGTATGTGACTTTGCCTAATATCAAATGGGGTCTGCTTTACGGCGTGCTCTTGTGTAATGCGCGTGCGATGGGCGAATTTGGTGCGGTTTCTGTTGTTTCCGGCCATATTCGCGGGCTGACCAACACCATGCCGCTGCATGTGGAAATTCTCTATAATGAATATAATTTTGTCGGCGCCTTTGCGGTGGCATCGCTGCTGACC
>JAEWHQ010000104.1 GCA_023387715.1 Pseudomonadota bacterium
GGTTGGGGGTTCGAGTCCCTCCGGGCCCACCATTTCCTTTCTTTAAATTTCAATCATCAGCACTTTCAAGTTTGTATGTACTTGAAAACATTGCCTTTAGAGCTCTCTCTCTGAACACGGCTCTAAATGTCATACAAATGAAAATCTCAAACGGGTAGATAAACATTTCATTGATGCAGAAAAGTTCATCAAACCAAGTTTTTTAATCATTTCCCTTTATAGTTTTATCGTCATATGTATGTTATATGACAAAAAATCATCTTTTTAAAAAAGATCGCCCGGCCGGCAATAATCAATTGGAACAGAGATGAATAAGCGTATTTTACCTAATATTGTCCTGACTTACGGGACATTTGATATTTTTCATGCAGGTCATGTCAATATCCTCAGACGTGCACGTCAATTGGGTGAAAAACTAATCGTTGCAGTTTCAACTGATGAGTTTAATGCCATTAAGGGTAAAAAGTCACTTTTCAGTTTTGAAGAGCGTAAGCTGATTGTTGAATCATCCAAATATGTTGATCTGGTCATCCCGGAAGAAAACTGGGAACAAAAGATACACGATGTCCAGCGCTATAATGTTTCTACTTTTGTGATGGGACATGACTGGAAGGGTAAATTTGACTTTCTAAAACCCCATTGTGATGTCGTCTATCTCGACAGAACACCGGTTATCTCTTCATCTTATTATAAAGAAGCCATTCAAACTGCTGTCGCCTAACAGTCTATTATAGCAAATATGATGCATAACATGACTGCAAGCTTTTCTCCGCACCAAACACTTGATAGCGTCACAGTTGAGCGGCAGAAGTTGGCAGTTTTAGCTGCCAACCAACAACCAGTTCTCATCAAAAACTGTAACTTAGAAAACACCGACCTGTCCGGTTTAAATTTAACCGGATGGGTATTTGAAAGCTGCACCTTAAAACATGCTGACTTCACCAGCGCAGTACTGGAACACAGCCGGTTTAAAAGCTGCCGCGGGGCCTATACCAACTTTACCGCCGCATATTTACTCGAAGCTCATTTCATCAACAGTGATTTCAATAATACAAATTTTGTCGGTGCTATGTTGTCGGAAGCAAGCTTTACCGGTTGCAAATTAACCGGTGCCGACCTCACACGCGTCAAAACAACCGGAACCTTGTTTAAAGACACAACATTATCCGCCGCACGTTTGCCCCGCTTTTCGTTCCGAAAAGCGCAATTGCAAAATATCGATTTCAGCTTTGCCGATTTGTTCGAATGTGACTTCCGCGAAGCCGATTTTGATGATTGCCGTCTGAGCGAAGCCAATCTTGTTGATGCTAAATTTGATGGCGCAGATTTGCGCGGTGCTGATCTTGGCGGCTTACGCCTCAATGATGCCAGACGTTTTAAAGGCGCCATTATCTCTAAAAGTCAGGCCAGCGAAATTTTAGCGGAAATGGGGCTGAAAGTTCTCTAGAACTCTCAGCAATCTATTTACAAAAAAGCAAATACATTAGAAAATATTTGCAGCAATATTTTTCAAATTCGGAGCGTCATTATGAAACTTGGCTATACAATTATTTACGTTCCGGATGTGGCCGCTTCTGTAAAATTTTTCTCCGAAAGCTTTGGCTTTCCGGTACGTTTTTTGCATGAAGGCGGCGATTATGGCGAGATGGAAACCGGAGAAACAACGCTTGCCTTTGCCAGCGTCACTTTAGCCGACACGAATTTTAAAACCGGCATTGTTGCTGCGCATTCTTCGCAAAAACCGCTTGGTATGGAAATTGCCTTTGTCACAGACAATGTTGCAGAAGCACACGCAAAAGCTTTGGCAAACGGCGCGCAGGAACTGGCAGCACCAAAACAAAAACCTTGGGGACAGACAGTGTCTTATGTCCGCAGCCCTGACGGCACTTTGATTGAGTTGTGCACGCCTGTAGGCGGCTAAGCGCCTTGCTCAGCTGCCATCGAGATGGAATTTATGCAGGATGCGGTGCAAAACCGGCGCGCATAAAAAGCTGACAGACGCCAGAAAAAACAAATTGGCATAAAGGCCGAACAGGCCAATAAACAGTTTGCCGCTCAGACTATCCGGCATTTGCACAATCCCAAAGCCACCGAGCAGAAATGCCGAATGAATAATTGCATTTTCAAGCGTGGTGTCTTCAAAATATAACAGCCCTGTCGCGCCGACCAGAACGGAAAGCCCCAACACGCCAACAACCCAGCAAAAATGCTTCAGTAAACGGGCCGCAAATGCCCCTTTTGACAATAGTTTATCACTTGCCCGTTCGTACATGGCTTTCCCGCAACAAATCCACCCGTTGATCCGCTCCATTATAGCCAGATCTTTAAAAAGGAAAGTACAATTGAAGCAGTAGGCTGATAGTACGCTTAAATGCTTCAAGCCAACATATCAGCGGGTTTATCTTTAGCGATACGCAAGCGGCTTTCACGCAACGACCCAGTTTCCTGCAACAGCGGATAGGCAACCGAGGCCAAATGAGCATTAACGCGTTTCAGATCGCGCAAAATATCTATATGGAGACTGCTTGTTTCAATGGCCGCCGCATTACCGGCACGCACCCGATCAAGATGACGCTCAGCCGAAGCCGTTTCCGCACTGCGAATTGCTGTTTTGGCAATTACCAACTGGCGCGCCAATGCTTCATCACGGGAGAGGAAAATGGCCTGCGCTAGGGTCAAATTCTCCAAGCTCTTTTCATAAAAACCTGTCAGCTCGCTCAAACCTTCTGCTGAAAAATTTAACCGGTTGCGGTTTTTCTTCAAGGCAATTTCTGCAAGCCCGCCAGCGATAATGTCACCGCTATGTTCGAGATTAATGACATAGTTTAAAATTTCCTGTGCCCGCAGATTTTCATCTCGTGTCAGCTGGCTGCGATCAATACGCGCCACATACATTTTAATGGCTTCATGACGCTCATCCACCTCCGTCTCCAAATCAGCTATTTGCCGACAGGTCTCCGCGCCGGACGTACGAAACGCCTCCAGACTTTTCTCCAGCATTTGATTGACCAGATCACCCACGCGCAAGGTTTCACGCGCTGCAACCGCCAGCGCCATATTGGGCACATCCAGCAAATTATCATCCAGATAGGTTGTTGCAATATCGTCGCCTTCGGCACTTTGCGGCATCAAAAGTGCCGTCAAACGGCCAACAGGTGTAATCAGCGGCAGAAACAGAACCAGCAGAGCTATGTTGAAAAACAAATGCGCATAGATCGGCAACTGCGCCGGGTCACTCATATGCACAACCAATAAACCGGCCAAAGGTCTGGCAAAAATAAGCAAACCAAATGCCCCTAATGCCCGCACGATCAAGTTGGAAAAAGCCAGTCGCTTTGCTTCCAGCCCTTCGCCTGCAACAGCCAATAAGGGCGGCACGGCACCGCCCACATTGGCACCCGCCACCAAAGCAAGCCCGAGTGCTGGCGTGATAATAGACGCTTTGGCCAATAACATGACAAATATGACCACAGCCAAACTGGATGAGCCTAAAATGGCCAGCCCTGCGGCAAAAATCAGCGCAAAGAGCGGTGCATCATCAAGGGCTGAAAGAATGGTTGCGATAATGGGTGCATGACGCAGCGGCTCGGTAACCGCAGACATCAGTTGTAAAGCCAGCAACATCAGGCCAAGCCCGAGAATAGCACGACCAACGCCCTTACCCATCGTGCTCTGGCGGTTGGAGAAGATAAAAACACCCAAAAAGATAAAGACACTCGCCAACCAATGCACATTCATCGACAAGATAATGGCAGCAATGGCAGTACCGACATTCGCACCCAGCATCACCGCCTGCCCCATACGCGGGCTAAGCAGATTTTTGCCGGCAAAAGATGCAGCAATCACTGCCGTGGCTGTGCTGGATTGTAACAGCAGCGTGGCTAAAAAACCGGAAAAAGCAGCCTGCACACGGTTTTTTGTGCCTTTGGCAATCCACTGCCGCAACATGGGCCCGAAAGCGCGCATCACGCCGGTTTTTATAAGACGCAACCCCCAAAACAGCAAAGCCGCTGCACCAAGCAAATCGATCAGCTGGATGGTTGATTGCATTGTCTTTAATCCTCCCCTTGCACTTTACGTGTCTGGCAATAATCTGCCACTTTTTGCACAGCTGTGCAAGAATAGAAAAAGATTTGAGAAAACTTATTTCAAGATAATAACAGTCAAGAAAACGCAGGCGATATTTGTGCGATAAAGCCCTATAAACAGATAGAAACTCGCGCAAATGACGCATTGTCATACAAATGAAGTATAGCTGCGGCAAAAGAGAAAAATTATAAAGTGTGAACACATGATTATGCTTCACCTTTCAACCATTTTGTGCAACCGTGCACCGCGATAGATAACCGGAAACCGCCCTTGTCAAAACCACCACGCATGCCGATCAGTGCCCAAAGAGTTGCAGAACGCGCAGGCGTTTCCCGCTCCGCCGTTTCCCGCACTTTCACCGAAGGCGCAAGCGTCTCGGAAGTCACCCGTGCCAAGGTTTTAAAAGCGGCAGACGAGTTAGGTTATCACGTCAACCATCTGGCGCGCGGCCTGATCCGCCATCAATCCGGCATTGTTTGTCTGATTATCGCCGAGATCAACACACCTTATCAGTCCAGCTTTCTGGAAGCTGCCACCCGCCATTTGCAGGCCATCGGCAAAGTGGTGATGGTGCTCAACACATCGGGCGAGCAGCATGCCATTGAAAGCGCACTGCGCCAGACGCTGAACTATCGCGCCGATGCCACAGTTGTGGTTTCCGGCAGCCCTTCCCGCTCATTAGTGGAAACCTGCATCAATAACGGCCAGCGGGTCATTATGATCAACCGTGATGATCTGCCGGAAGGTACTGAGCAAATCATGGTTGATAATGCGGCGGCAACCGAACAGGCATTACTGATGCTGGAGCGCGCCGGTTGCAAAGATTTAACCGTGGTAAGTTCCACCGCCGGTACAGCTAGTATTTTGTCGCGTGAGCAATCTTTCATGGCAGCTGCCCGTCAGGCAGGTCTTGCGGTTAATCTTTGCCGTGCCGGGCCAACCGGTTACGTAACAGGGCTGGAGGCCGCGCGGCAGGTGCTTGCTTCGCCAAAACGGCCGGACGGTGTTTTCTGTGTCACTGATTTGCTGGCACTTGGTTTTATGGATGCCGCCAAGCGCGATTTCTCGCTCAATGTGCCGCAAGACCTCTGCATAATCGGTTTTGACGATATTCCGCAGGCCAGCTGGCAGTCATACGAACTGACCACTTTCCGCCAGCCCTTGGAAGAAATGGCACAAGCCATTGCCACCAGCCTGCATGAAAATACCAGCCTGCCACCACAGGTTAAGTTTCCGCTGCAAACAGTTTGGCGGCGTTCCGTGCGCCCTTAAGCCTTTATATCCAAAACACATTCACGGGTTGACAGACGCTCAATATAAGCCTGCATAATTTCCAGCACAGTTTTAAACTTCTGTGCCAGCGGCGTGTCATCAATCTCCCCTACCCGCGCCATCCAGTTTTGATAAAGCGCTATGCGTAACTGCGGAATAAATTCAAACGCCAGATCAGCCGCTTTACGCAAGCGATACCAATCCTGACAAAAAACCATCAGTGGTAAATCTTCGCCATCAAAGGAGTTGTCCTCAGCCCAAAGCAACTGTGCCAATCCGGCAAAATTGCTGGCTTCGACAAAGCTGCGCATATCCTGCGGCCATTCCCGCGGGAAATAACGTGCCACCACCAAGTCGCATAAATGGTGATCCATAAATGTGCCGAAATCCGGCGCTTGGGCTGCCTG
This sequence comes from Pseudomonadota bacterium, assembly GCA_023387715.1. Lineage (GTDB taxonomy): Bacteria > Pseudomonadota > Alphaproteobacteria > Rhizobiales > Rhizobiaceae > Paenochrobactrum > Paenochrobactrum glaciei. The sequence continues at coordinate 5,769 of JAEWHQ010000104.1, forward strand.
ATTAAGCGGCTCACCAAGCTTTTGCGCCTCGCTTTGATAGGCTGAAAAAGCCACATCAAAACCCGTAGCCTTAGCCAGAGACAATGTGCGCATATGCAATTTGTCGCCGTCGATCTCAAGCATCTTCATCGCTGGCGCATAACCAACAGTGGATGGCACCGCGATATTATAAAACCCGTGCGAACCATGTTGAAAAAATGCCGTGTCATTGACATGCAAATGGCCGGAAAGATGAAGCCCCACCCCGGTGGCAGCAAATTTTCTGGCCACTTGCGCACCCGGATCACGCCGTGCCAAACCAACTGAGCCAAAAAGAGCACGCTCTTTTGCAGCCGTTCCGGCCAAAGGGTCGAGCGCCGGATAATGCGAAAACGCAATCAGCTTTTTGCCCGATGCACGCGCACGTCCGGCAACATCCTGCATCCAATCCAGCAAATAGCTGCGTGATTGCAGCAAAGCCGGCCAGCCGCCATTGGTCGGATCGATAAAGGCGAACGGATCGGTAAAATCCGTTGTATCATTTTTGGGTACGCAAATATTAACATCCAAAGATAGTATCCAAAGCCCTTCAACCGGCTCCACCAGATAAGATGCATCCAGAAGCGCGCATTCGCGTGTGCCATCAGCGCTTTTTACGCTTTTATAACGGCTGACATAATCAGGATTAAGCCCGAATGGTGTTTCCCAATAAATATCGCGCTCATCCGGCATAAAGCCAAGATCAGGCATCAGGCGCAATGCCTCTTCTGTGCCGAGTGTCGCCATCTCCGCAATCGATAAAGCATCATCACCGGCTGCAACCGGCGCACTATCCAAAATAATCCGTGCGCCATCATTGGCGACAAATTCCTTGCGCTGCGGACGACCATCAAGCGCATAAAAATCATGATTACCAGGCGTTGCAAAATATCGAAGCCCGAAGCGGGACGCATAATCGCGCAACATAGCCAATGCCGCTTCAATATTATGGCGCTGGCCGTCATCGGTGAGATCACCCGGAATGATCACCAGCTTGGCATCTTCACGCACAGCCCTGTCCAAAGCTGCCCGTAAAGCCGGTGCGCTTTCATTGAAAACGCGGGTGGAATTGGCTGTATCCTGATAGCTGCGGCAAGCACGCTTTAAGCCGGAGCCCTGCGGCTGCCATTCAGCGTCATGAAAATGCGGATCGGCAATCACAGCAAGACGAAACATCAGACAACCTTTGCAACGAACAAAACAAGCGCCTTGAAAACATGGCATCTGCACCCCGCAGATGCCATCAAAATCATTTAAGAATGCGCGGCAATATCATCTTCGATCATACGCGCCCAACGTGCCGTGCGCTCTGCTGCTTCAATCAACATCGGCTTTGGCGTTTCATGCCATTCATCGGGATGCAGTTCGCGCTTGCGGCGCACATGGTTGATCGCATCTTCCAAAGTCGGAAATTCTTCACGCAATTGCATATGCAGATAAAGCGCAACCAGCACCACCGAGCGGGAGCGACCAGCGCGGCAATTAACCAGCACATTGCCACGTTCACGCATCGGATAAGAGGCTTTCTCGGGTAAAATCTGATCCAGCGCACCTTTAAGCTGGAAATACCCCGCCAGCATCATGGTTTGCGGGTTTCCTGGCCCGTCCACAATGCCAAGCTTGTAATAACGGATGGGAGCCGCACCAAATTCCACACCCATTGTGGCATCCGGTGCAGCTTCTCCCACATAGTTGAAGTCCAGATTAACCGCGCAATTAAGCACAGTCGAAATGCCGTGCTCCTTTAAAAGTGCAACATTGGATGCGCCTTCCCGACCACCGACATAAAGATCAACCCCATAACCCGGCAGATTTTTATAAATCGGGCTGATAACAGGACGATCATAGTGACGTGTTGGTTTATCATTCATATCTTACACTTATCCCCTTAATTTCATGCAGAGCAGTTTCAGGCCTGCATTAACAGATCGGCACTTTCGAGAATTTCAATGCGGCTGGCTTTTGAAAGATAAGTAGCAACGGCAGGCGTTACCGCCAGCACCGGCGCGCCATTCATCAAACCACCAAGCGACAAAAACGGCCCAGTCACACCACCTGCCTCACGCACCAGCAAAAGTCCGGCCAGACAATCCCATGAATTCATGTGCAATTCAGCGTAACCATCACTGCGCCCGTCGGCGACATAGGCCAAAGCCAGCGCACCCGATGCACCCCGGCGCACATTACTGCCGGCATTGAGCAGATCAGTGAGTGTGCGCAGGTAATGCTCTTGCGGCACGCGGTTCGACCATCCCAGCTCAAAACTGGTGGCACTGATATTGCTGGTTGCCGAGACATGGATAGGCTGACCGTTTTTAAACGCGCCCTGCCCTTTGCGAGCAAAATAAAGTTCATCCAAAGCCGGATTAATAATCACGCCAAACTGCACCTCGCCTCCCGCTATAAAGGCAATGGAAATGCAAAAATGCGGGATGGAGCGGGCAAAATTGGCGGTACCGTCAATCGGATCAACCACCCATGCAATATCTCCCGGCGTACCGCCGGTTTCTTCACCTAGAAAACCGTCTTCAGCAAAATTTTCGACCAAACGCTCTTTGATGTGACGCTCGACTTTACCGTCTGTTTCAGTCAGAAAATCCTGCGGGCCTTTCATGGAAAAAGGCTGCCCCTGCTGACGCTGAAAACCTTCCAAAGCTAATGCTGCCGCACTTTGTGCCAATTGAACACAAAAATCAGCACGACGATCAATCTCGGCATCGTCAAGATATTGAACTGTAACAGTCATGGATAAGAAACTTTCAATGCATAAGGCTCGATAAAATGTCAGATTGCACAAGTGTGCATTTCAAGTTGTAAGTTCAGTTCCTGGTAATCTGACACTTATGAACCCTGTTATGAATATTAAATCAACGCGGCAAATTGCACAGCTTTGCAATTAACATTGCAAAGCACTTCTTTGTGCGGCAATTTCGTCTGCGATACGTGTGAGAACCGGATAATCAGCCCCTTGACCCGTGGCGACATAGGCAGGCATTTCAAAAATTCGGGAGCCTGTATTACCTGCGCTTAAATCATATGGCCGATATGTGCCGCCTGCTTTTTGTACGATCAAGATAGCTGCCGTCACATCCCATGAGTTCACGCTAAAACCTGCTGCCGCATCCACCCAGCCTGCTGCGACATGGGCAAGGCTCAAAGCAGCACTGCCAGGGCGGCGCAGCGTGGCATAAGTTTTGGTCAACTCGCCAAATCGTGCGAGAGCTTGCGCTTCGCCATCAATTTCAAAATCGCGGCTCACCGGATAACCGGTAATCAACACCGCCTGTTTTTCCTGACGCACAGCACGGCTCTGCATTGGCTTGCCGTTTAACGTAGCGCCCTCCGTTGTTGCCTCAAACAGATTGCCGGTCACCGGATCAAGAATGGCACCAGCGACGATTTCATCGCCGATCACCGCGCCAATCGAGACACACCAGAAAGCAAGCCCACGGGCAAAATTGGCAGTGCCGTCAATCGGGTCGACATACCAATGCACTTCGCCATCACCGGTTGATCCACCTTCCTCGCCCATAAATGTGGAATCCGGCACTTCCTTGAAAATAAGATCGCGGATCATCGCCTCGGCACGCCGGTCATGTTCTGTCACCGGATCATGGCGGTCACGTTTAAAATCCACATCCATCTGCGAGCGGAAAGCAGCCAATAAAGGCTCCCTCACTTTTTCCACTGCTCTGCGTGCAGTTTCGCCCAGCAACCGGCTTTTGCCTGTCTGATGTGCGCTCATATCTTTGTCCTCCGGCTTCAGGCTTTCTAGCAGTTGTTTCCATGCTGCCCGCCCTCATCTTGTCCCGCAGGCAGCGCAGAAATTTTAACAGCCGTTATTTCTTGTAGTTTACACGCCAGAAATCCTGCCAGTCTTGGCGGGCATCCCAATCTTCAAGCGCTGTTGCAGGATTGTAGCTGAGCACTTCATTCACATAAGCACCGATGCCTGATGGTTCATCAGCAGGCAATTTGACGGTTTTATTGGTGGAAATTTTTCCGTCTTCTGCCTGCGGTGCAATGCCTTCCGCAGTCAGCGCATAACGCATGAAAAGCTTGGCGGCATTCGGGCTGTTCGAGCCGCTCATGATCATACCCGCACCGGAATTCATGAAGCCGATAAACGGATCAATGCCATGGCAAAGGCCGAGTGAATAACCGGCCTGATCATTATCGCGGAATTTTGCCGATGCGATAATGCCGACAAACGGGTCTTTCTGCCCAGGTGCAGCAACAGCCTGTGCAGCAGCAGCATCAGCATCAGTCAGCAATGGTGCATTGGCGGCAACGGCTGCAACCCATGCTTCAGTAGCGCTTTCAAATTTGGTTTCCAGCGGCTTGCCATAATGTTTTTCATAGGCTGCTTTGATGGCATCATCATTATAGCTGCGCATCTGGTTGAACCAGTCGGTATATGAAGGCTTGCCAAGCGGATCCTGCATGGCAAGCTTGCCCTTCCACTCAGCCTCTGTCAGCTGCCAGATATTGGTGATCGGGCATTTGTCATAAAGCTTGGTGTTATAGGCCAGCACATTGGCACTGTTGACGACGATCAGCGGGTTTTGGAACTGCTCCGGCACATCGCCTTTCAAATCTTCCGGCATCCATGATTGTGCAAATTTCATCGGAATGAGCTGTGCCACAGCAGCAGGCACATCAGAAATAATAGAAACATCACCGCGCACATTGCCTGATTGCGCTTCACGGATAATCATTTCCAGCTGTGCTGTAGCTTTTACCTTCTGGCCAACGGCTTTTACACCATAAAGCTTGCTGAAATTATCAGCCATTTCCACGATACGGCCAGTGCTGTCATAGACATTGATTGGCTCTTCTTTACGTGCCGCTTCAATCAGAGCATCCAGATCAAATTCCTCAGCCATGACTGCCGACGCACCGCTGACACCAAGCATAACGCCTGCCATCAGAGACAAAATTTGCTTTTTCATCCTGCTATCCTTCACTTAACGCCGGTGCATCTACATATGTTTGCCGGCAGACGATTGATCGGAATTAACTGTGACTTATGCTCACCGACGGTAATTAATCCGCCAGATATCCTGCCAATCCTGACGGCGGTCGAGATCGCTGGCGGAAGATGCGGAATCCCACGGCATCATCTGCCCCATCATGGATGTGATTTTTGAAGGTTCATCAGCCGGCATCTGAATGCGCGGATCAGTCGGCATTTTGCCGTCTGCCAATTGCGGCTCCATACCTTCCTGCGACAAAAGATAATTGATAAAGAGCTTGGCCGTATTCGGGCTTTTGGTGCCACTCGCAATCACAGCCAGCCCCGGATAAACAACGCCTGAAAACGGCTTCATATCTGGACAGATGGTCAGGCTGTAATTCTTGTCTTTATTGTCGCGGAATTTCGCCACCGAAATGATGCCGAAAAATGGCTTTTCCTGACCGGGCGCACCGATGGCACCGGAAACACCAGATGAATCTGCCACCAGCGGCGCATTCGCGGCAAAAGCTTTAACCCAAGCCTGAGTGGCACTGCCTTGTGAGGCATCAAACGGCTTGCCATAATGGGCTTCATAGGCTGCAGCCATTGCCGCATCATGATGGGTTTCCAGCTGGTTAAACCAATCCGGATAGGTTGGTTTCTCCAACGGATCCATCAGGCTGACAAGTTGTGACCATTCCGGATCAGTCAACTGCCACACATTGCTGACAGGGCAGGCAGAATAAACGTCGCTATTATATGCCCAGACATGCGCATCATTGACAAAAGCCAGCGGATTTTTAGCGCCTTCCGGCAGCACTTCAGCCAAGCCATCCGGCAGATAGTTTTCTACGATATTTTTAGGTGCAAGCTCTGCTGCAATAGTTGCCACATCCGCGCCAAGTGATACAGATCCCAGCGCAGTGCCAGCCTGATGCTCACGGATCAGCAACTCTACCTGACCGGCTTCATTGACCTTTTTGCCCGTGACATTCAGATCATATTTTTTACTGAATGCCTGCGCCGTATCCACAATTTTGCCAGTTACAGCATAAACGGTCATTGCAGGCTCAGATTTGGCAGCGTCCAGCAAAGCTTTGGT
>JAEWHQ010000105.1 GCA_023387715.1 Pseudomonadota bacterium
ACGTTGGTGAGCTTCTTGCCCTTCAATACGTTCACTTCCAGATCGTTGTCGCGGGAGTGAATACCGATCAGCATACCGGCATAAACTTTTGCACCTGCATCAATGATCATCGGACCACGATCTTCAAGGTTGAAGAGTGCGTAAGCAACAGCTTCACCCTGATCGTTGGAGATCAGAACACCATTGCTACGGCCAGCAATTTCACCCTTGTAAGGCTGGTAATCATGGAACAGACGGTTCATGATTGCAGTACCGCGTGTATCGGTCAGAAGTTCTGACTGATAACCGATCAGGCCGCGTGTCGGTGCATGGAACACCAGACGAACGCGATCACCGCCGGATGGACGCAGTTCAACCATTTCAGCTTTGCGTTCAGACATTTTCTGAACCACAACGCCTGAATGTTCTTCATCAACGTCGATCACAACTTCTTCGATCGGCTCAAGCTTTTCGCCGTTTTCGCCTTCGCGCATCACAACGCGCGGACGGGAAACACCAAGCTCAAAACCTTCACGGCGCATGTTTTCGATGAGAACTGCAAGCTGCAATTCACCACGGCCGGACACAAAGAAGGAATCCTTTTCGCTGGATTCTTCAATGCTCAGAGCAACACTGCCTTCAGCTTCTTTCATCAAGCGGTCGCGGATCATACGGCTGGTAACTTTGTCACCTTCCGTACCGGCCAGCGGGCTGTCATTAACGATGAAGGACATGGTCACGGTTGGCGGATCAATCGGCTGCGCCTGCAAGGCTTCAGAAATTGACGGGTCGCAGAATGTGTCTGCAACAGTACCTTTTGAAAGACCGGCAATCGCGACGATATCGCCTGCAACTGCTTCTTCAACCGGCTGACGTTCAATACCACGGAATGCCAGCACGCGGGAGGCGCGGCCGTTTTCCAGAACTGTACCGTCCTGCGCCAGAACTTTTACGCTCTGGTTCGGCTTGATCGAACCGGAAGCAATACGACCGGTGATGATACGACCCAGAAACGGATCAGCTTCCAGAATGGTACCGATCATGCGGAACGGACCTTCCTGAACCTTAGGTGCAGGAACGTGCTTCAGCACGAGGTCAAACAATGGTGCCAGACCCTGATCTTTAGGGCCATCCGGATTTGCAGCCATCCAGCCGTTACGGCCTGAACCATAAAGGATCGGGAAGTCGAGCTGCTCGTCGGTTGCGTCCAAAGCTGCAAAAAGATCGAAAACTTCGTCCACAACTTCTTCATGACGGCCATCTGGACGGTCAATTTTGTTGATCGCGACGATTGGCTTCAAACCAACTTTAAGCGCCTTACCAACGACGAATTTCGTCTGTGGCATCGGGCCTTCAGCAGAGTCGACAAGAACGATAACACCATCAACCATATTCAGGATACGCTCAACCTCGCCACCGAAGTCGGCGTGGCCCGGTGTATCAACGATATTGATGCGTGTGTCTTTCCAAATGACCGAAGTCGCTTTGGCAAGAATGGTGATGCCGCGTTCGCGTTCGATATCGCCTGAGTCCATCATACGTTCAGCAACGCGTTGATTGTCGCGGAATGAGCCGCCTTGCTTCAGCAGCTCGTCCACCAACGTGGTTTTGCCATGATCGACGTGTGCGATAATAGCGATATTGCGCAATTCCATAGGAGATCACTTCTATTATGGGGTTTAGGGCGGCACTAAAGAGCACGGCCATGTAATGACGCGCTCTTTACATGTTTTTTTGCATTTTTAAAAGGGGCAGCGCAGATTAAAGCAATTTGCATCTGCCGATACACAGGCAAACTGCTTTAATCTTTTGTTTTTATGCATGTCTTTATATAATTTATGATGACATGCATTTTACATTATTCTGCCCCAGTTGAGACTATAACAGGGTTCCTGACAGGATCGCGAGCGCGACACTGAAATAGATAACAAGCCCTGTTACGTCCACGAGAGTCGCCACAAAGGGCGCAGACGCACTGGCCGGATCAAAGCCCAGCCTTTGCATGATAAAGGGTAGCATCGAGCCGACAACCGAGCCGAATGTGACGATACAAACAAGCGCCAGTCCGACAGTTGCAGCAATCAGATACCAGTAAGTACCGTAATCATAGAAGCCGAGCATCTGCCAGCTGACAATACGGGTGACACCGATAAGACCTAAGAAACTGCCAAGAGCGATACCGGCAGGCAGTTCGCGCAAGGCAACACGCCACCAGTCACGCAGTTTCACATCCTGCAATGCAAGCGCACGAATAATCAGCGAGGTTGCCTGCGAACCAGAGTTACCACCCGAGCTCATAATCAGCGGGATGAAGAGCGTCAAAACAATCGCTTTTTCCAGCTCAACTTCATAATGCTGCATCGCACTGGCGGTGAGCATTTCACTTAAGAACAAGACACCCAGCCAGCCAGCACGTTTTTTCAGCATCTGGCCAAAGCCGATCTGCATGTAGGGCTTATCCAGCGCTTCCATACCACCGAACTTATAGGTGTCTTCACTCATTTCGTGGGTCATCGCGTCAAGCACGTCATCCACGGTCACAATGCCGATAACATGGCGCTTTTCATCCACTACCGGCACAGCCAGCAAGTCGTGCTTACGGAAAAGCTGTGCCAGATCTTCACGGTCAGTCAGCGGCGAAATCGCCACCGGATCCTGATCGCGGCTAACAGTGATGATCAGTTCATCCGGCTGACACATAATCAGGCGGCGCAGTGTCACCACGCGCTGCAAGACTTTTGTGTTCGGATCAACCACATAGATGGCGTAAACTGTCTCGCGGGAGCGTTCCACCTGACGGATATAAGTCAGTGTCTGCGCAACCGTCCAATTGGCAGGGACTGCGATGAACTCAATCGTCATCAGACTACCGGCCGTGTTCGGCGCATAGCCCATCAATTTCTTCAGCGCGACCTTGGTTTCAAGAGCGAGCAGAGGAAATAAATGGTTACGTTCCGGTTCATCCAGGGCCTGAAAAACGTCTGTTGCGCGGTCAGCGGACATCGCATCAAGCAAGAGAGAGGCCAGATCCGGCGGCAGCATAGCAATAATCGGTGCTGCTTCGTTTAATTCCGGCTGATCAAGCAGGCGCACGGCATGATCTTGCGAGAGCTGCGACACAACCTGTACAGCATCATCTAATCCAAGTTCATTGACCACTTCCACTGCATCAGCAGTGCGCATGGCTTCGATTTTTTGAGCAATAACAGCGGCCGGCAAATCAGCCACGTTCAATACTTCCGGTGTAAAATCGGTCATAAGTTTGCCTTTCTGTCGATCCGCCGCCAAAGGCAGATCGTGCAAACTGACCAAAAACGATCAGATCACGATGCCGTTGACGGCTGGCACAATCGACTGTGACTGTCGCTGGGCATAAGAGCATAGACTCCGGTTGGTTAATGCAGGCAATGCGAAATAAAATTACCTACGCCGCGCTGTGTGGGCTTTGTCGCATTTAATGTCAAGACATCAATGTTTCAAGCCGTAACATCTAAGCTTTAGTGAGGCTTTTTTGCACTATTATGACAGTTTAGCGTGAAATGACGGGCGGTAAAGGTGGTAACCGGCGCCATAAAATATAGCTGCCCATTGCCAGCACACCAAAGGACGGGATCAGCAATGCCATTGCAAAGAGCGGATTGCTTAATGTGGCAGCAACTGAACCGCCAACCAAACCACCACTCATCTGAAAAAAGCCCATCAGGGCCGAAGCAGAACCGGCCATTTGCGGAAAAGGCGCCATTCCGGCTGAGGTCATTTGCGGCATAACAAAGGAAATCCCGAAAGCATAGCAAGCCATCGGCAACATCACTCGCAGATATGTCGGCTCAAACAGGCTGAGCATGGTGATAATCAAAGCACTTGCAGCCAGAATAATCACATAGCCGGCCGTAGCCAGATTGCGCGCACCAAAGCGCCCCATCAGCACCCGAAACAACAAACCGCCGCTCAGATAAAAACTGGTCTGCAATATAAGACCAAGGCCGAACTCTGTCGGGGTCAGGCCGATTTTCTGCATCAGCACAAAAGGCAGAATGGTTGCGGCTGTATAAAGCGCACCGGTAGCACCAGCCACCGCCAAAGTCGGATACATGAAATGGCGGCTGCGCAACAAGCGCCCGTAAGACGATAAAAGCGGCCTGATATGAAGACGCGTGCGATCCGGCGTTCCGGTTTCGCGAATGACAAAAACCGCTGTCAGCACCACGGCAAGTCCGAGCACAACCATAATGACAAAAATAGCGTGCCAGCCGAAATAATGCATGGTCAGGCCGCCAAGGGTTGGCGACACCGCAGGTCCCACCGCAATGACAATGCCGATGAGGTTCATCACCCGCGCCGATGCTTCATTAGTGAAAAGATCACGCACCATCGCACGCGAAACAGTAACACCAACAGCTGCCCCGACACCTTGGAAAAAGCGCGCCACCAGCAGGGTTTCAATATTACTGGATAATAAAGCAGCAACACTGGCAATCAGATAAATCAGCATATAGCCGATGGTGACGGGTCTGCGTCCCCAACCATCTGCCATTGGCCCGCAAACAAGCTGCGCCAGACAAAAACCACCAAAAAAGGTTGATAATGTCAGCTTTACCATGGCTTCTGTTGTGCCAAAAGCATTGACAATTTCCGGCATTGCGGGCGTATAAAGCCCCATCGATACGGCACCGATTGCGGCGATAAAACCACCAGCCACACCGACCAGACGCTCACTCATAACAGGTGCAATGTTTTCGGTTTCAGGCGGTATAGTTTTATGTGCCGCAGCGTCTTGCTTTTCAACTGCCTGCCGAGTGTCCGCCAAAACCTTATCCACCTTCATGCCCTGTCTGTTGGCTGCTGTTTCAGCCACGCAACCTTTGGGTTAAACTTTCACGAATTATCTGTAACTGGCTGACCAGCTTATTCCACTCGCTCTGACCAATCATCGATGTTACCAATTCACGGGCGCTGCGCGAAATATCATCGACCACATCAAGCACATGCCCTGCCGCATCGGTAAGCACTACAAGCTTGGCGCGCCGGTCAACGGGGTCAGCCTCACGGATCACCAATCCTGCTTTTTCCAAACGATCAAGATAGCCCGAAACGGTCATCGCCTCGATGCCCATATGCTCGGCTAAAACAGTTTGGCGCACAGGAGCGTGGCGGGCAGTGTGCATCAGCGTGCGCGCTTCCGCTGCCGTCAGATCCAAACCCGCTTCGGCAATACGTCTGTCGATTTCAGCGCGGTAAAGACGGGCAATATCATTGATCAAAAACCCGAAGGCATTCGGATTATAGCGTTGGGTCGGCATTCATACAGCCTCCATATAGTAAGGTTCACTTATTATTTTCTTACATTTCCGTCAAGCGTCACCTTGTGAGGCTGCCGATAAAGGCTTAAGTCAGATGAAAACAATCAGCATCGGAGCGAGCCGTTCATGTCAGACTCTAAAGCCACCACTTCTTCGTCAAACAATCCGGGCAATAATATCGCACAAAACGCCCTCACCCATTGGAATGGCGCGCTGGGTCTGCCCGATTTCAATGCATTTACCGATGATGATTTCGGTCAGGCTTTTGAAACCGCCTTTGCCCAGGATCTACATGAAGTTGAAGCGCTTGTCGCCAATGAAGCAGAACCCACAATCGACAATGTGCTGAAAGCCTTGCAGCTTTCCGGCAAAGCATTGGAGCGCGTTTCTTCTATTTTCTGGATGCGTGCCGGTGCGCACAGCAATGATACTATTCAGGCATTGGAGCGTGCTGTCGCGCCAAAAATGTCGCGTCACTATTCCCGCATCATGATGGATCCGCTGCTTTTTGCCAAAGTGGACGCAATTCATGAAAAACGCGACACGCTTAATCTCGACAGCGAAACCTTGCGTGTGCTGGAAAAAATCTGGAAAGGTTTTGTCCGTTCCGGTGCCAAACTCGACAAGTCCGGTAAAGCGGAGCTGGCAGGCATCAATGAAGAACTGGCAAGCCTTGGCGCTTCCTTCAGCCAGCATGTTTTGAAGGATGAATCGCAATGGGCGCTTTATCTCGACAGCGAAAATGATCTCGCCGGTCTGCCGGATTTCTTGCGCAATGCCATGCGCAATGCCGCAGAAGAACGTGGCCGCGCAGATGCGTGGGCCGTGACCCTGTCGCGTTCTATTATCGAACCATTTCTGACCTTCTCGCAAAATCGCAATTTGCGTGAACAAGCTTTTACCGCCTGGGCGCATCGCGGCCAGAACAACAACGCCAATGACAATCAGGCAATCGTTGCTCAAATGCTGAAATTGCGTGAGCGCAAAGCCAAACTGCTCGGCTATGATAATTTTGCCGCCTTCAAGCTTGATGACACAATGGCAAAATCACCCGACGCAGTGATGAATTTGCTGGAGCCGGTGTGGGAAAAGGCGCGCGCCAAAGCAGCGGAAGAAGAAGCTGAATTAGCCGAGCTCATCATCAAACAAGGCGGCAATCATAAAGTTGCACCTTGGGATTGGCGTTTTTACGCGGAACAGGTGCGTGCTGAAAAATTCGCCTTCGATGAAGCAGAACTTAAACCTTATCTGCAACTGGACAAGATTATTCAGGCATCATTTGATGTTGCCACGCGTCTTTTCGGCATTCGTTTTGAAGAGAAAAAAGGCATCAAAACATGGCATCCTGATGTGCGTGTCTTTGAAGTTTTCAATGCTGACGGCAGCCGTCGCGGTCTGTTTTTAGCCGACTATTTTGCCCGTACATCAAAGCGTTCCGGCGCATGGATGAGTGCGCTGCAATCTGCACATAAGCTTGATGGCGGCCAGCAGCCGATCATCTACAATGTGATGAACTTTGCCAAGCCTGCCCAAGGTGAACCGGCTTTGCTGTCGCTTGATGATGCACGCACGCTTTTCCACGAATTCGGCCATGCTCTGCACGGACTTTTAACCGACGTGACTTGGCCAGCCGTTGCCGGAACTGCCGTTTCACGCGATTTTGTCGAGTTACCGTCACAGCTTTACGAACATTGGCTGACTGTGCCGGAAATTTTAGAAAAATATGCCGTGCATTACCGCACCGGCGAAGCGATGCCAAAAGCACTTCTCGACAAGGTGCTGGCCGCGCAAACCTTCAATGCGGGTTTCCAAACGGTAGAATTTACCGCTTCCGCTCTGGTTGATATGGCCTTCCATACCAGCCCGACAAAAATCGATGATCCGATTGAATTCGAGAAACAAACACTGGCAAAACTTTCCATGCCGGATGCGATCATCATGCGTCACCGTACCCCGCATTTCACTCATGTGTTTTCGGGCGATGGTTATTCAGCAGGCTATTATTCTTATATGTGGTCGGAAGTGCTGGATGCCGACGCTTTTGCAGCTTTTGAAGAAAGCGGTGATCCGTTTAATCCGGAGCTGGCAGCCAATTTGAAGAAATATATTTACGCTGCTGGCGGCAGTGCCGATCCGGAAGAATTATATAAAAAGTTCCGCGGTAAAATGCCAAGCCCTGAGGCGATGATCGCCAATCGCGGTTTGAATAAATAACAATAAAAAGGCCGGTCAGTGACCGGCCTTTTTTAACAATCAATATTCGCCAAGTTTGATGTCTGGCGTATATTCAACGCCTTCAACTTCCTTGGTCACCGGCTGGCCGCAATGCAGAACGCCGGTTGCAGCATTGAATGCATAGGTTGGCGAACCGGCAAGTTCCCAGCCTTTGTTCAAAGCAGCTGTCACGCGATGACAAAATGCTGAATCATCCGGACCCGTGATAAAACGATAAAGCTTCATAATATTTCTCCTTCACAAACCGCCATAAAGCGCAAATCTTATGCCGAGCTTAAGCGGTCAGACCTGTTTTAAATAAAAATATCAAATCTTTGCCAAAACACGTTCCGCCATGTGCAAATGCAACCGCTCAATCATCTGACCATTTAAAGACACCACGCCTTTACTCATATTTTCTGGACGCGTGAAGAGTTCCACCACTGCTTTTGCATGGGTTATTTCATCTTCGCTTGGAGAAAACCCAATATTAGCACTCGCAATTTGTGACGGATGGATCAGCGTCTTGCCGTCAAAGCCCATGGAAGCGCCCTGCACGCATTCGGCTTCAAAGCCTTGAACATCCTTAAAATCATTATAAACGCCGTCCAGCACTTCCAAGCCACCGGCTTTAGCTGCCAGAATAATTTGCATCAGCCAAGGCACCAGATATGGGCGGCCCGGCAATGTGCGGATACCGCTTTCACGGGCAATATCATTGGGGCCAATCACAAAAGCACTTAAACGTGCCGATGAACGGCTGCCCAATTGCGCAATTTCATCCGCATTGAGAATACCGCGCGGGGTTTCAATCATCGCCCAGATGCGGCAGCTTTCCGGCGCGTCGGCCTTGTCGAGTTTACGCGCCACATCAATCACATCTTGCGGGCGCTCAACCTTTGGCACCAGCACGGCATCAACGCCTGCTTCTGCCGCCATTTTCACATCATCATCACCAAAGGCACCATCCAGTACATTGATGCGCACGATACGCTCAAAAGGTACATCCGAATGAGCGCTCAAATGCGCAGCCAGTGCTTCACGCGATGCAGCTTTCACATCATCAGCAACAGAATCTTCCAGATCATAGATGATTGCATCGGCACCAAGCGCAAGCGACTTTTCCAGCGCGCGCGCATTGGCAGCCGGAACAAATAAAACCGAACGGCGCGGCCGCGTAATATTCTTCATAGATGTCTTTATGCCCCCTCTTTCAATCATCTCAGACGTCATCTTCAACTGCGTCAGATTGCACATCTTAAGCTTGCATAAGTTGACTCTGTGAATAGCTGGTGTAAACCCTCTTTCAACAATGAAATTACAACCGACAGGTTATGGCCATGGATAAATTTACCAAGCTCACCGGCGTCGCAGCTCCACTGCCGATCATCAACATCGACACGGACATGATTATTCCGAAGGATTACCTGAAGACAATCAAGCGCACTGGGCTGAGCAAAGGTCTTTTTGCTGAAATGCGCTTCAATGAAGACGGCAGTGAAAATCCTGATTTCGTTCTCAATCAAGCCGGTTACCGCAATGCCCAGATTTTGGTTGCAGGCGATAATTTCGGCTGCGGCTCCTCACGTGAACATGCGCCTTGGGCTCTGCTTGATTTCGGCATCAAATGCGTCATTTCCACCTCTTTTGCAGATATTTTCTATAATAACTGCTTCAAGAACGGTATTTTGCCAATCAAAGTGACACCGGAACAGCTCGAATTGCTGATGGACGATGCAGAGCGCGGCTCCAATGCAACGCTGACCATCGATCTGGAAGAAAAGACCATTTCGGGTCCTGACGGCGGCACAATTCACTTCGAACTGGATGATTTCAAACGTCATTGCCTGCTCAATGGTCTGGACGATATCGGCCTGACCATGGAAAAAGCAACAAGCATTGATACGTTTGAAGCCAAGAATGCAGAGCTGCGTCCGTGGGCCTAAAAAAATGCTGCGGGGCTGGCTGACGCTATGCCCCGATCTGACCAAACCGGAATATGGGCGTCGCGACTGGCGCCCAATCTGACTGAAATCGAATCACTGACACTTCAGGCCTATGCACATCTGCCGCAAGAATTTCGCGAGCTGTGCCCCGACATGTCCCTTCATGTCGCTGATTTTCCCGACGATTCCATCATTGAAGATTTAGGTCTCGATACGCCTTTTGACCTGCTCGGCCTTTTTGAAGGTGCAGGTTTGGGCGAACGCTTTAGCTTGCAAACAGACAATCAGCGTCCCAACCGCATGACCCTGTTTCGCCGTGCCATTCTTGATTATTGGTGTGAGCACGAAGAAACATTGCATGAAATTATCACCCATGTGCTCATTCATGAGATCGGCCACCACTTTGGCCTTAATGATGATGAAATGCTGGCCATGGATGCAGAAATCTGAAGCCGCTCAACTGAGCCACCAACTTCCGTCATTTAATCATAAAAATGCCGCCTGACTTTCATCGGGCGGCATTTTTTTAATCGTGTTTAAAGCGGGCGATTAAGCCTGATGCGCCTTTGGTGTGATCAGGTCACGTGCGATCAGAAGTTCTGCGATCTGCACAGTGTTGAGCGCTGCACCTTTACGCAGGTTGTCGGAAACAACCCACAAGGACAGGCCATTTTCAACCGTGATATCTTCACGGATACGGCTGACGAAAGTTGCATCTTCACCGGCTGCTTCATAAGGGGTGATGTAACCACCGGCTTCACGCTTGTCGATCACCTGAACACCTGGTGCATTGCGCAGGATTTCGGTGGCTTCCTGAGCGGAAATTTCGTTTTCAAACTCAATGTTCACAGCTTCCGAGTGACCGATGAAAACCGGAACGCGCACAGCAGTTGCGGTGAGCTTGATCTTCGGATCAATCATCTTCTTGGTTTCAGCCGTGACCTTCCACTCTTCCTTCGTGTAGCCGTCTTCCATAAATTCGTCGATATGCGGAATGACGTTGAAGGCAATGCGCTTGGTGAAGGTTTTGTTGGTGACAGGATCGGCCACAAAAACAGCGCGGGACTGGGTGAACAGCTCATCCATGCCCTCTTTACCAGCACCCGATACGGACTGATAAGTGGCCACAACAACGCGCTTGATTTTAGCTGCATCATGAAGCGGCTTCAAAACCAGTACGAGCTGTGCAGTTGAGCAGTTCGGATTGGCAATGATATTGCGCTTTCTGAAGTCGTCAACCGCATCAGGGTTCACTTCCGGCACGATAAGCGGCACATTGCTGTCATAGCGGAATGCAGAGGAATTATCGATGACAACGCAACCCTGTGCGCCGATCTTTGGTGACCATTCCTTGGAAACATTGCCGCCAGCTGACATCAGACAGATATCGGTGTCGGAGAAATCATAATCATCCAGCGCTTTAGCCTTGAGGGTGCGGTCGCCATAAGCAACTTCTGTACCCACACTGCGACGCGATGCAAGTGCAACCACTTCATCTGCCGGAAAGCCGCGTTCTTCAAGAATATTGAGCATTTCGCGCCCGACATTGCCTGTAGCGCCAACAACTGCAACTTTAAATCCCATTATTATCTCCTGTCCCTCTCCGCTTCCAGAACCAGATTTTCCACACATCACGCGGAAACCTCTGCCCCCGGACCAGACCCGGGAGAGGGCGAGCAGGCCAAGGGAAATCAGACCGTTTTAATGGTCGTTTTCAACGTGGTAGCAATCGGTTTTATAGAGGTAGAAGACATGCGAACATCTCCGGTGAAATCACCGGCAGTTTTCATCGAAACTGATAATGTTGCATCAACCCGTATCACGCGAGTTCTCCTTGTCCACATGCGCTTTTAAGCTGTTTCACGCAAGAGTCAATTGGCAGGCTTTCAGCAGATCAAAAAATTCTGAAACAACGCCATAAAAAAACGCCGCCAGTAAAGCGGCGGCGTTTTCAATAAGCAAAAAACTCATTATTACGTGCATCTTATCTGAAAACTGCTTCACACTTTTCAGGATGCACATTCAAATTAAGCTGACAGCGCTTTGAACTTAGCCAAAATTGCATCGCCCATTTCAGCAGTGCCAACTTTTTTGTTGCCTTCTGACCAGATATCGCCGGTGCGGATACCATCATCCAGAACGCCGGAAATAGCAGCTTCCAGACGGTCAGCTTCAGCAATCAGGCCGAAAGAGTAACGCAGGCACATAGCCAGCGACGCAATCATTGCAATCGGGTTAGCAATGCCCTGACCTGCGATATCCGGTGCCGAACCATGTACCGGCTCATAAAGCGCCTTGCGGCTGCCGGTCTTCGGATCGGTTGCACCAAGCGACGCAGACGGCAACATGCCGAGCGAACCGGTCAGCATAGCAGCCACGTCTGACAGCATATCACCAAACAGATTGTCGGTGAGGATAACGTCAAACTGCTTCGGCCAGCGCACGAGCTGCATACCACCAGCATCAGCCAGCATATGTTCAAGCTGAATGTCTGCGTGCTTTTCTTTGTGACGTGCAGTCACAACCTGATTCCAAAGAACGCCGGACTTCATCACATTGCGTTTTTCCATCGAAGTGACTTTACCGCGACGGGTGCGCGCCAGTTCGAAAGCAATATCAGCAATACGTTCGATTTCGTAGGTATCATAAACCTGCGTATCGATACCGCGCTTCTGGCCATTGCCGAGATCGATGATTTCTTTCGGCTCACCGAAATAAACACCACCGGTCAGCTCACGCATGATCAGAATGTCGAGGCCTTCGATCACTTCAGGCTTCAAGGATGAGGAATGAGCAAGTGCCGGATAGCAAATGGCAGGACGCAGGTTTGCGTAGAGTTCCATTTCCTTACGCAGGCGCAGAAGACCGGCCTCAGGGCGTACTTCATAAGGAACTGCATCCCATTTCGGGCCGCCAACGGCACCAAAAAGCACAGCATCAGCTGCCAGCGCTTTTTCCATATCTGCATCAGAAAGAGCCTGTCCGTGAGCATCATAAGCGCTGCCGCCTACGAGACCTTCTTCGGTTTCAAAGCCAAGTTTCAAATCAGAATTCAGATAATCAATAATCTTACGGACTTCCGCCATTGCCTCAGGGCCAATGCCGTCGCCGGGCAGGAGAAGAAGTTTTCTAGATGCCATAATGCCAAGCCTTCATTTGCAGCAGATATTAACTCTCAAGCGTTATAAAGAGCGTTGAGCAAACAGGCAACACAATCTGTAACCTGAAAGCAGCACTATTTGCCACTCATTCAATAATGCGCGCCTCAGAAGGCAGCATAATCGGCACACCATCCCGCACCGGATAAGCTAATTTGGCTTTTTGTGAGATCAATTCATTGTTCTCACGGTCAAAACGCAAAGCAGTTTTGGTTAAAGGACACACCAGCAGCTCCAGCAAGCTGATATCTACTTCCCCCTGACTTTGCGTCTTGTCCATCAATACACCCTATTATTTAGGAATAGCTAATTTAATCTTGTCTATTGCAGGCGCTTATCAAAATCATCCTGCTCACGCGCCAAGATCATTTCCGTAATTGCAATCAATGTTGCAGCACGCGTTTTCAAATCAGGCGCTTCCAGCAAAGCTTGTTTTTCTGCCGCCCCAAAGGGTGACATGATCGACAAGGCATTGACCAGCATAGCATTATCAGCCCGCGCAATACCCTCCCAATCTGCTTCCAGATTGTTCGCTTCGAGATAGGCGCGGAATGCCGCCAGCAATGCGTCACGATCCACATCATCAACATCAGCCGGATCGCTCAGATCGTTGAGGAAAGGCACGATCTTGCATGTGCGATAAGGCTTTTTGACGTTCAGCTCTTCCACCATCCGAAAGCGGCATATGCCATGCAATGTAATCAGCACACGGCCATCGCCTGTTTCAGAATAGCTGGTGATGCGCCCCAAACAGCCGACAGAACTTAAATTCGGCCGGTAGTTTTCGTCGAGCTCCTGCCCCGGTTCGGCAGGCTTTTCCGCCAGATCCGGCTGAATGAGGCCAATGATGCGGTTTGACGCCATCGCCTCATCCACCATCGCCAGATAACGCGGCTCAAATATATTGAGCGGCACCTGTCCGCCCGGCAATAATAATGCACCCTGAAGCGGAAATACCGGCACAGATTCCGGTAAGTCATCACCACTGCGGTAATGGATATTTCCCGCCTGCATCGTACAAAACTCCTGCTTACTTAAACAATAAAGATGACAATTTACGGCGTGCGGCCAAAGTGGCTTTATCCATCACGCCCCAAAGTTCAAAGAACTGCACCAATTGTTTGCGTGCACCGTCATCATCCCATTCACGGTCGGCTTTCATGATTGCCAGTAATTCATCAGCTGCCGCATCACGCAAACCTTGCGCATCATAAATTTTTGCCAGATCGAAACGCGCCTGATGATCATTCGGATCAACCGCTAAGCGCGCTTTTAACTGTTCCGGATCGCCCAGTGTTGCCACCTGCTCGGCCAGCTCAATGCGCTTTTGTACCTTATCAACCGCCGGATCATTTTGCTGATCTTCCGGAATAGCGGCTAAAATCTCACGTGCTTTATCAAGCTCGCCCGCCTCCACCATGCAAGTGGCAAGACCGGCAAGCGCTGCAAGATTATCCGGCATTTGTTGTAAAATCGCCGAGTAAACCTGCGCACTCTGGGCAAAATCACCTTCACCGCGCAAAGTTTCAGCCATGGCCAAAGCCTCAGCCAAAGCGGTTTCCTGCGGGCTTGGACCACTGATTTTCGCGATAAACTCATCGATTTTTGATTCGGGCTGCGCGCCCATAAAACCATCAACCGGCTGACCATCGACAAAGGCAATCACTGCCGGAATAGACTGAATACCTAACTGACCGGCAATGCTTGGATGATCATCAATATTCATTTTAACCAGCTTGACCGCACCGGCCGCTTTTTTAACGGCACCCTCGATCACTGGCGTCAATTGTTTACAAGGCCCGCACCACGGCGCCCAGAAATCCACCAACACCGGCTGCTTGCGCGATTCGGCGATCACATCAGCCTGAAAAGTCGCAGTCGTTGTGTCTTTAATCAGCCCACCGGCAGCCGGAGCATTATCAGCACCAAAACTCACACTTGCGTTCATTTGATTGCCGCCGACGGCGTATGGATTGTCCTGATTGCTCATCCCGCATCCCTTTTGGCATTTTCACCGGTACTTATTTCAAAAAGCCGGTTTTTATAGTCTTTATATATCAGTCTCAGATGGGGTTCTTATACGCATTTTCAAGAGAATGCGCCTCCCCACCCATGTTCAAATCTCTAACCCGCACAAATCACAAGGTTCAGGTCACGCGCCCCTCACCTATATCGTAAACGGTCAGATCACGGTCGTGAATACCAAGTCGCGGCCACGCTTCCCGCCATACGGCAATATGCTCAGACGCAAAATGCCGGTCTAATGCCGCTTGATCGCGCCAGAACTCTTTCACATGAATAAGCCCCGCCTCCAGCACATCTTCGGCATAAGAATAGCCAAGACATCCGTCTTCCGCGCGGCTGGCTTCAATCATGTGAGCCATGACGTCCCGTGCGGCTGTTAAATTT
The DNA here is from genome assembly GCA_023387715.1 of Pseudomonadota bacterium. Classification (GTDB taxonomy): domain Bacteria; phylum Pseudomonadota; class Alphaproteobacteria; order Rhizobiales; family Rhizobiaceae; genus Paenochrobactrum; species Paenochrobactrum glaciei. The sequence continues at coordinate 15,007 of JAEWHQ010000105.1, forward strand.
TCCGCAGGCAGGCGGACAGTGCCAACAATCAGTAACATTGCGCCCTCTTATACTTCTTGTGCAGCGGTTGAGCCCATATCGGCTTCATCAGCCGACAATTTCACAATCAGTGGCTCATGGCCGGTTGCACGCAAAAACACCAGCAAATCCTCGCGGCTGATGGATGTGGTTGCCTCATTGGTCAGCGGATGCGCATTGATAATATCATTTTTCATCAGTGCCTCATCCAGTACCACCTGCACCTGGATGTCACGGTCATTGACCGCACCAAGCACAGTAACAGAACCCGGAATAACCCCTAAAAGTTCCATCAAGAGTTCGGCCTTGCAAAAAGATACCCGACCGCTCGCGCCAATCAGATGATGCACCTGCTTCAAATCAACGACCGCATTATCACCGACAGTCAGCAGAAAGATTTTGCCCTTCTTATCTTTAACAAAGAGGTTTTTGGTATGGGCGCCGTTTGATTCCAACCGATAGGCTTGCGATTCTGCCACCGTAAATAAAGGCGGATGGGTAATGGTTGTGTGTTTAACACCCAATTCATCCAGATATTCAAACAGTCCGGCAGGATCCAACGGCTTTTGCATTGTCTTCAACTCATATTCGCTTCAACGATTCCATTTTCAAATCAATCTTATAGCAGTCACTTCCATGAACAAGCCAAGGCAGGCAGATAGAATCATATTTCTGCCTGCCATTTTCACCCGCCAAAAAAGTGTTGAATGGCAAAAAACACTGTTTCAACCTGCACTTATCAACAGCACACCCCTGCCAAAGCCCGAAAAATAGCGGTGCAATGCAAAAAACTGCAATAAAATGCAAAGCCACTCATTTTTGCTGTTGCATTCGGTCAAAGGTTACGTCATATACCGCCCATGCCTGATGTTTAAGAACTGGCGCGAGCGGGTGTAGCTCAGGGGTAGAGCACAACCTTGCCAAGGTTGGGGTCGAGGGTTCGAATCCCTTCGCCCGCTCCAGTTCTTAAAGGCCTATCTTCCCTTAAAATTGAAAATTACACATCTCCTGATAAACAGGAGTGAGAGATCGTGCGCCTTACGGCGCTTTTGGCGTTTTCTTTTAAGGCTTTGTTTTCCCTAAACAATTCAATGTCAAAAAAATGAAAAAAATCGCATTTTTCTGTTTTACCCTCTTGCAATTGGCAAAGCTTTGCGGCATATAGCGGTTGTTCGATGTTAAGAACTGGCGCGAGCGGGTGTAGCTCAGGGGTAGAGCACAACCTTGCCAAGGTTGGGGTCGAGGGTTCGAATCCCTTCGCCCGCTCCAGTTC
>JAEWHQ010000284.1 GCA_023387715.1 Pseudomonadota bacterium
GGATCCCAGAACCACCAGCCGCCCCAGCCGAGTTCGTAATAAGCCCAGTAAGAGCCCATAGAAATACCGCCGGTGAGGAAAACCCATGCAGTCAATGTCCAAGGACGAACCCAACGCGCCCATGCTGCATCAATACGACCTTCCATGAGAGCCGCCACCGCAAAGGAAAAACAAACCGAAAAGCCAACATAACCCAAATAGAGCATTGGCGGATGAACTGCCAAACCAAAATCTTGCAATAGAGGATTAAGGTCATTGCCCTCCATCGGCACCGGAAAGACGCGAATAAACGGGTTTGACGAGAAAATGATGAACAACAAAAATGCTGTTGCAATCCAGCCCTGCACAGCCAATACATTGGAGCGCAGCGTGTCAGGAAGATTAGCACTGAAAGCCGCAACCAGTGCGCTGAAGAATGTTAAAATCAACACCCAAAGCAGCATCGAGCCTTCATGGTTGCCCCAAACACCGCTGATCTTATAAATCATCGGTTTTGCAGAATGCGAGTTTTCAAAAACGTTCAAGACTGAAAAGTCGGAGACTACATAAGCTTGTGTCAGTATGGCGAAAGCCAGCGCGACCATACCAAAAGCCGCAATGGCAGTGGGAGCCGCCACCGACATCATACGACTGTCATTTTTACGTGCGCCAATAACCGGCAGAACGGATTGAATGATGGAAAGCGCCAGTGCTAATACCAGCGCAAAATGTCCGATTTCGACGCTCATCTTTTATTCCTACTCAGTCTCTTTCCAGACGCCTTTAGCTTTCAGGCTGTCAGCCAGATCCTTCGGCACGTAATTTTCATCGTGTTTTGCAAGAACGCTATCGGCCTGAAACACGCCGTTCTGGTCAAAGCGTCCTTCAATGACAACGCCCTGCCCTTCACGGAAAAGATCAGGCACAATACCATCAAAAAACACAGGAACCGTTTTGATGGTGTCAGTCACCACAAAACGCAACTGGGTGCCATCTCGCTTGACGCTTTCTTCTTCTACAAGACCGCCAAGACGAAAGCGCGAGCCGGAAGTCATATCAGTTTCAGTCAAATCGGCTGGAGTGCGGAAAAAACGAATATCCTGACTAAAAGCCACCAGCATCAAAGCCACGGCAATTCCCAGAACAGCCAAAGCACCCAACACCAGATACAGACGCTTTTTCTTACGCTGGCTCATTGTCTTTGCAATTGACGAGCCCTTTGCAACAGACGGAGCCGCGGATGGTTGACGCCCGGCAATATCACTCATGGCTCAGCACCCTCAACTTCAAGATTTAACGTTTTCGCATGCGCAATCAGCAATGAGCGCCTATCTTCAGGCAACAGTTTCACGGCCTGTTTCAAAGCTGCTTTTGCATCATCAGCTTTCTGCATAATCATATAGTAACTGATAGACGTTTCCAGCCTTCGAGATCATCAGGCTGTGCTTCCAGCTTGGCTTGCAATCCGGCAACCATGCCTTCGATCATTTCTTTACGTTGATCATCACTCATAGATGCCGCAGCCTCTACTTCCTGAGCACTTGGCCCCTTAACAAGCGGTGTTACGGTAGCAGGTGCTTGTGCCGGTGCCGTTTCGCCGTCAATACGACGTATGGCATCTTCAATCTGTGCACGCCAAGGCGCATCAGCACTTGAGCGATCGAGGAACGCTTTCAAAAATGCTTTTGCTTCATCGTTTTTGCCGTCTTGCAGCAATGTACGGGCAAGGAAAAACTGCGGGCGATAATCATCCGGATTTTGGGCAGCTGCTTTTTCAAACAAAGCATGCGCTTCAACTGTTACCAAACCACCGGATTTTAGCACCAGTGATTCAGCCAAACCCAGATTGCGCGCAAAATCTTCACCGTTCAAACGGATCGAATTGCGATAAGCATTAATCGCCTCGTCCACACGTCCAAGACGCAAATAAATCGGAGCCAGAACATTCCAGCCACGTCCGTCTTGCGGGTTTTGTGCCAGATGCGCTTCAGCCTGCGAAACAAGCTCTTCAACCGGCGCGCGTTCCGGATTGCTGGCAACGCGCTGCGACAATGGTTGTGACGGCAGATCCGGTGACCCAACGGAAGAATAAATCCCCCATGACAATAAAGGTACCAACAAAACCGAAATAAAAGCGATCAGTTTATGCGCTTTAATATTGTCGCTGACCGATTGTGCCAGAGACGTTTTCTTCTCTGCTTTCAAAAGACGGCGGGCGATTTCAAGTCGTGCCTGCTCTGCACTTTGTGCATCAATCATACCACGGGAAACGTCTGCATCAATTTCCGTCATCTGATCACGATAGACTTCGAGATCATTTTGATCGGCGGTTTGAGACGCGTGAGTGCTACGCGAGAGTGGTATCAGAACTACCAGTGTCGCAATAACAGTTAAACATGCAGAAAAAAGCCAAAATTCCATAATGCAGACTTATGCCGAACAATAATAAAATCCAACCTTAACTGTGCGATTTTAACCGAATAGGTCAATTCGCCGCAAATTAAGACAGTGTACCGATACGATCAGGTCAGTGGTGTCCAGCTACCATTCGGATTGCGGCACGCCGTGCCACGCACAGTTTGCGGCACGCCGTTCATATTAAAGCTATGAGTATATTGACGACAATTTTGCGAGCCAACCTGATAAGCCTGTGCAGCCACGACTTCACCGGATGCCAAAGCGCCAGCTGCTTTCCATGAGACAGCCTTACCCGCAGCAGAATATTCAAGCGCGCGATATTCAGCTTCAAGCGCCTTGCGGCGATCTTCACCAGCTAATTGCAAAGCATTTGAACCGAGCAAACCATTGCCCAGTTCGCTTAGGACGCCGGTGTCATTTTTTTGAGAGCCCGTGCTTGTCAAACGTAAATCAGGCACTGCTTTACCAGCAGCTCCGCAGGCACTCAGCACAGCCGAAGCACCAACAAGCATGATAACAGAAAAAAACTTTCCGGAGAACGGCCCAAAGAACGACATCGCAGTTTTCATAGCCACCGACTTTCACCCACCAACTTACAACCTGTAAGCCTGCTTACAAGTTTTATAAAGCAAAGCACGACAATGCCTCTCTATATAGCAGAGATTGCGCCTTAATCTTGTTAAACAACAGGTAATATTCACTTTTTCACAAGAGGAAGCGTTATTTGTGCCCGAAGCCCGCCCAGCTGTGACGATTTCAACACAAATTGACCGCCATATTCCTTCACAGTGTCCTGAACAATCGCAAGTCCTAAGCCCGTTCCCGGCTTTGTTTCGTCAATTCGGCGGCCACGCTGCATAGCTTCAGCCATTTTATCTGCCGCTAATCCGGGGCCATCATCCTCAATGGTAATCATAAATTCGGTATCATTTGCTGTTTTCTGCAAACTCATCAGAATTTTTGAGTGCCCCCACTTACCGGCATTTTCCATCAGGTTACCGATGACTTCTTCCAAATCTTCTTTTTCACCAGCAAAGATAGCGTCAGCAAATTTATTGATAAACCTGACTTGAAGCTGCGGATTAAGCTTTTTCGTGACCCGGTCAATCCGCTCTAAAACGGGTGTAACCGGCGTTCTGAACACCACGCTGTCGCGCTGTGCTGCAATGCGAGCGCGCTGCAAATAATGTTGGATTTGCAATTGCATAGCTTCGCTTTGTTCCGTCACAATGCGCCCTTGTTCACCACCAAGAGCTCGGCCTTCATTCATCAAAACAGTTAAAGGCGTCTTGAGCGAATGTGCAAGATTACCCACTTGGGTGCGCGAGCGCTCCATAATGCGCACGTTATTTTCAATGAGTGCGTTCATTTCCTGAGCAAGCGGTGCAATTTCAATCGGCAAATCAGAAGTCAAACGTGGTGCTCTACCCTCACGAATATCCGCCAGCGAGCGACGCACGCGATCCAATGGTCGCAATCCAAATAAGATCACCGCAGCATTAATCAAAATACTGCCAATGCCAAAAACACCTAAATAGCTATAAAGTCGGGCATTAAAATCGCGGTTTTCCTGCTTAACTTCGCTCAGATTGCCCATCACTCTGAAACGGGCGATGCGATTTTCGCTATCTAATACCACTTCCGTTTCCGCAACAAACAGCTCTTCGCCATTTGGCCCATGCGCCGGATAGGTTCGCTTAAACGAGCTATCGAAAGGGAAAGCAACCAAGCTTTCCTGACCGATTTTCCGACTGCCTAATGATAAAGAATGAAGCGTGCCGTGAAGATTGGCAGAAACGGAATCCACTTCCCAATACCAGCCGGAGGTGGGGCTGGAATAACGGATTTCGCCTAATTCAGGCCGCCCTTGTAAATCGCCATTATCAGAAACACTGACCGAGCCGACCAGATTATAAAGATGCGCCCATAACAGGCGCTCAAAATTGCGCTCTGATGCCTGTTTATAAATAGAACCGATTAATGTCGCGACAACAACCAGCGCCACGATCACCCAAAGCGTGGATAATGTAACCACGCGCAAAGCGAGCGAATGAAGGGCTGGTTTAAACCGTGCAATACTCAGCTATTCACACCTTCTGTATTGGCACCCGAATTCATACGATAGCCCATGCCACGAACGGTTTCGATGAGATCAATCCCCATCTTCCTGCGCAAACGTCCGACAAAAACTTCAATCGTATTCGAATCACGATCAAAGTCCTGATCGTACAAATGCTCAACCAGTTCTGTGCGCGAAATCACCTTATCCATATGGTGCATCAGATAAGATAACAGCCGAAACTCATGCGAAGTCAGCTTCAATGCAGTACCGTCAACAGTCACTTTGGACGTCTTCGTATCAAGCAGCAAAGGCCCGCAGGAGAGTTCCGAAGAAGCATGTCCGGCTGCGCGACGAATAAGCGCCCGCAAACGTGCCAGCACTTCTTCAACATGAAACGGCTTAGCCACATAATCATCGGCACCGGCATCAATGCCAGCCACTTTGTCCGACCAGCGATCACGTGCTGTCAGCATCAAAACCGGCATGCTACGACCATCACGGCGCCAGCGCTCAACCACACTGATACCGTCCATCTGCGGCAAGCCAATATCAAGGATGACCGCATCATAAGGCTCGGTATCGCCCAGAAAATGGCCTTCTTCACCGTCATATGCGCTATCAACCACATAACCTGCTTCTATCATTGCTTCTGACAGCTGCCGGTTCAGGTCTTTATCATCTTCAACGATCAATATGCGCACTGTATCGCCTTTCGAAATGCATTCGTGTGTCTCAGTGCCTGCTTATTCCGCAGGCACCGCAACTTCCACGCGGCGCGGACGTTCACCGTCACGGCCCGGCACGAGCACGACAACAACACAGACATTTCTGCCCCCCTGCACCGCAGGAGTAGCCTTTGTTAAAGTTCCGCCTTGGGCGGCAGCAACACGCTGCCCTGCTGCGGCACAATCATCTGCAGCAGCGACCACAAGATTTGCCTTGTGCGGAACAACCATCGGAAGGCTGGCGGAAATTGCCGGAGAGCTAACGGCCGCAACTGCCATACCGAGAATAAGTGTAAATGCGGAGAGCTTTTTCATCATGATGCTTTTATAGTATGCCCTAGCTGAACATTACATGAATGACCCAGCAAGGCTGAATCCCATACATTTGAACCTTAGCTATCATGTTTTGTAATTTTATGAAATGCGCGAAGTTGCTTTCATACGCCCGATAATCGCAAAAATCCCCGCGCTGGCTGCCGCAAGTTGCATAAGTGCATCAACTAAGGTCGCCTGCTCCACCACACCAACGGGTATTCCAAGCAGGTTTCCTGCCGGATAGAGCAATGCCACCATCGAAGCCCAGATCGTTCGCGACAAATACCAAGGTTTATTCGCTGTCATATTCTGACCTCTTTCTCTTTGATTTTATAGCGTTAAATGAAGTGTGGCGAAGTCACCGCTGCCTGCCTGCGCACTGACCATAGCCACTTTAAACTCGGCATTAACGGGTGCTGATCCCCAAAGCGCCTGCCGGTGAGATGCGGTTAAAACCCAGTTTTGCTCACCAACTTCGCCGCCCCAGATTTTCTGCCCTCCCTGCCATAGTTCGACATGGTAGCGCTCACGTTCTTCGCCGATCACAATGTCGTCAGCCAGCCAGCTATCAGCATCAATCCGCCCACGGCGAATCCATGAGAAACTCGTATCTCCGCCGTTGGTTTTTGCGCTTAAATGCACAGGGCTTAACGGGCGCAAAGCATGCATTCCGCCTGTTGCTGTGATCGTCTCAAAATAATCTGAAGTAAAAGGCCTGCCCGCAGTCCCTAATCGCCAATTGAGTTGCAAACCGATTTCTGCTGCATCAAGCCCCACCGGTACAATCGCTGCATCAAGCAAAATGAAAGGCGCTTCTGCTTGTTTTTCAACCAGACTTTGCGCCTCAGTTCCAAGCTGACCACGCAGAAAGCCAGACAAACGCCAATGACCATTGGCAATCTCTTCCGCGTTTAGAAACTGCAACACTTCCCATTCACCATCCGGTGTTTTGATAAGTGCGGTATTCGCACCATTATAAAGTTGCTGCATGGTGCAGGAGTGTAACTCACCTGCGTAAAGCACAACATCCAGATGATAACCGCGCATGAGACGACCGCTTGCCTGATCAGACGTGAATGGTTGCAACAATTCGCCCATAATAGCGCGCGATGTAATAAGTGTGCGCTCGGTAAATCCATCTTCCTGCGGCGAAACATAAGCCGCAACACCGCGCCAAGGTTTGGCGTGGCATGCCACCCGCAATTGCTGATGTGCTGTCTGCGCACCCGGCCATAAGGGCAGATCAATCAGATGCACAACCGGCTTTACGTCCAAAACCGGTGCCGGATCAGGTTTGAAAGGAATTTCCCCCTCATCAGAAACATCAATGCGCGGAGCCAATGCCACGGCTTGAATTTGTCGCACTTCACCATCTTCTAGTGAGGTAATCACATAATCACGATTACCATTCACAATCGGAAGTTTGACACGATCGCCGACATGAAACTGCGCCCTCGCCCAAGGCACAGCAAATGAAACCGAACGTCTTTGCGCCCAGCGCCTGAGCAGCCACTGCTCTGCCAAGCCATCAGCAGCACCACGCTCCAGCGAACCGGAAAGACTGATGGATTCGTCCCCTTCACCTTTCTCCTGTGATGCTTTGGCACCTGCCGCCTGATAATCCCGCATCGGATCTTGATAAAATAGCGTTGCATGACGCGGCAGATCATTCTTATCTTCCAGCGTAATGGTCAGATCATCCGCTTCATCAGGCACCACAATATCATCAATAATCCGCACAGCTTCTTGGCGGCGATCCAGGCTTTTAAAGATGAACTTGCCATCCTGTTCAAAGGCATGAACGCCAAAAATATCAAGCGAAGGCTCTAATACAGAACGCGCGGTTGTCGGGTCGGCAATCACAAAACCATGCACAAAACCATCAGCCTGAGTGCTGTCCACCTCTGGCAAACCAAAGTCCTTGATAATTTGTGCAATCAGCTCATCCAAAGGCACCTGACTTAAACGTCCGTTCAGCCAATGGCCGCGCGACCAGTTCGCTGCATCCCCCCAATAATGGTTATAAAGCGGAAATTCAGGAAACGGCCTTGTATCCCATGCCCAGAGATAAATCCGTTCATCATCCAGCATTTTGCCACCATAGAGTGGAGAAACCGGATTATGCGCACCTTCCTCTGGCCAATAAGCCAGATGAGCACGCAAAAACCGATCCATCGCCAGATCAGAACGCGCTGCATTGGAAAAATAAGGCACCGCATTTTCTGACGACTTAGCATCAGGAAAAACATTCGGCTGGTTCGGTCCCTTGTCCACCGCCGGACAGCCAAGTTCGGTCAGCCAAAATGGTTTCGACATCGGCACCCAAGCCTTAGGGGTTGCTTTTTCAGCACCATTTACGCGGTTATAATGTGCATTTCCCCACCACGAGTGCAGATCCTTATAACGGAAAACCCAAGGCTTTCCGGCCAATCCATCAGTGATGGGGGTGCGGATACGGTTTTTACGATCATGCGTGCTAGCATAATACCAATGATAACCTTCACCCGCAGCAATCTGGCCTTTTAACGCGTCCAGATCATAAGGTGCTGCAAAACCATCAGGATTATCAATATGCCAATCCTGATCGCGCCAATCACTGAGCGGCATATAATTATCAATACCTATCGCATTGATTGCACTATGCGCCCACAGCGGATCGAGGTGAAAGAACACATCGCCCGTACCATCTTGCGCCTGATAGCCGAAATATTCTGACCAATCCGCCGCATAAGTGATTTTGCAACTGCTTCCAAGTTTATTGCGCATGGCTTGCGCCAAATCGCACAGAGTATCTACAAATGGGAAAACTTCCCGCGATGAGCGCACATGCGTCAGCCCGATTAGCTCAGAGCCGACCAAAAAAGCATCAACGCCTCCCGCTCTTACCGCCAGATCAGCACAATGATTGAGAAAGCGACGATAGCCCCATTCACCTTCAACAAACTGCTCAATCTGACCAGCTGCCGTTGCAGTTTTATCAACGCTCTCCGCCTGACCAATGGCCGGATGACAGGTAATTCGTCCACGCCACGGATAAGCAGGCTGTTGATTGCCACCATAAGGTGACGGCAATTGATTATCGGCGGCAATATCCATCATAATAAACGGATAAAGCGTTACCGAAAGCCCGCGTTTTTTCGCGTCTCTAATGGCTTCAATCACCGTATCATCGGATGGTGTGCCACCATAGGCGGCTTCATTATTATGTTGGCTGATATGATGGGCATTTTGACGGGAAATATTATTCACCCGCCAATGTCTGCTCGGTTTGCGGGCTTTAAGCTCCGTCACCGCTGGTTTCAGCTTACAATGTCCTGCCCGCAGATCATCGCCAAACCATGGCACGATAATCGCTACATGTTGCAATTGCGGGCATAGAGCC
>JAEWHQ010000172.1 GCA_023387715.1 Pseudomonadota bacterium
GATGATGTGTGATGCCTATATGCTCGACACCACCTCTCAAGGTGCACCGGGTGTGGAATTTACCAACTGGAAGCATCCAGTGTTAGCAGGTGATACATTGACCGGCACAACCACTATTATCAACGGCCGTCTGCTCAACTCGCGCCCCGGCCTTGGTATCGTTACGCTCTTGCATATATTGAAAAATCAGGATGATGTAACGGTTTGCGAAGTCCAGCATAAGCTGATTTTGAAACAGCGAGCTGCTGCTCAAATGGACGCTCAGCAAGGAGCTGCATCATGAGCATCATCGACGATATGCTAAACAAAGAAGTCATTCTCGGCAGCTTTACCTTCACGCAGGAAAATATCATCGAATTTGCCCGTCAGTTCGACCCGCAATATTTTCATGTCGATCCAGTCGCTGCCAAAGACAGTCTGTTTGGTAATCTATGCGCATCAGGCTGGCATTCAGCCTCCGTCTGGATGAAGCTCAATATGAAATCGCTGGAGCGCGAAGTCGGCGAAATGCTGGCTAAGGGTGAAACCCCGCCGGTTTTCGGCCCCTCACCCGGTTTTACCAATCTGACATGGACACGCCCTGTTTTTGCCGGCGACACTCTGACTTACACCCGCACTGTCACCTCTGTTCGGGCGCTGGAATCCAAACCGGGCTGGTCGATGATCACCATGCTTTGCACGGCGCGTGATGAGAAAAATGAAGAAATCTTGCGCTTTGAAAATGCAGCGATGATCAAGCTGCCTTAACTCAAAACCAGAGCGCGTTCATAAAAAAAGCCCTGTCAGATATGACAGGGCTTTTTCATGCAGTCTTTTAAAACTTAGTCGCCTTCAAAGGCCACCAATGTATGGACGTGGACGCCCAGCGCTTCCAGCTTCTTACGACCACCCAAATCTGGCAGATCAATCACAAAACAGGCTGCAACAATTTCTGCGCCCATTTGCTGCAGCAATTTACAAGCTGCTTCTGCCGTGCCGCCTGTTGCGATCAGATCATCCACGAGAATAACCTTTTCACCCGGCTTAATCGCATCACGGTGCATTTCCATCTCGTCGATGCCGTATTCAAGACTATAGGCAATGCGCACGGTTTCATAAGGCAGCTTGCCTTTTTTGCGGATCGGCACAAAACCTGCCGACAACTGATGCGCCATCGCACCACCTAAGATAAAGCCGCGGGCTTCAATACCGGCAACCTTGTCCGCTTTGCCACCTGCATATGGATAAACCAGCTCATCCACCGCACGGCGGAAAGCCTGTGTATTGCCCATCAAGGTTGTTACATCGCGGAACTGGACACCTGGCTTAGGATAGTCCTTGATGGTTCTGATTGCCTCTCTGAGCGACGACTGTGTTTCTTTGTCCATTGAGACAATCCTTTAACTGATAAAAACCATCACCGGCAAACCACCATGATTTGAAACCGGAAATGCATGCTTTGCGCCCGATCACGGAATCGCAAACCATTGGATAATAATAACAGTGATCCCCGATCACAAATTGATTCAGAACAATCCGCACAAGCTTTTCATCACAAGATAAAAACCCGCTCCACGCACGAAAAAGGGCGCAAATGCGCCCTTTTTCTTAAAATGAAAGCTTTAAAGCTTAGTCTTTCAGCTGTGCATAAATCTGACGCTTTGCGATGTAAACCAGACCTGCAAACAGGGCAAGGAATACCATCACACGGAAGCCGACTTTTTTACGCTGTTCCAGATGTGGCTCTGCAGCCCACATCAGGAATGCCGACACGTCATGGGCATATTGCTGTACAGTCTCAGGGCTGCCATCATCATAAGTCACAACTTCGTCACTTAGCGGGTTGGCCATTGCCAGAGACTTCGCTGACAGGAAGTACGGATTGTAATGTGTACCTTCAGGAATTTCCATACCTGCAGGTGGTTTTGCACTATAACCTGTCAGTAATGAGTAGATGTAGTCCGGACCTGCCTCTGCATATTGTGTGAAAATATCGAAGATAAAGGTCGGGAAACCACGTTCTGCTGCACGTGCCTTGGCAATCAAAGACAGGTCTGGCGGAGCTGCACCATTGTTTGCTGCTGCTGCGGCCTGCGCATTTGGAAATGGTGACGGGAAGTAATCTGTCGGAACGGCTTTACGCTCAAACATTTCACCATCAGCATTTGGCCCATCCTGAACTTCATATTCAGCGGCAAATGCTTTCACCTGATCTTCCGAATAGCCCAGATCTTCCAAGGTACGGAACGGAACAAATTCCAGTGAGTGACAAGCGGCACAAACTTCTTTGTACACTTTCAAGCCACGCTGTAACTGACCCTTGTCATAGGTTCCGAACGGCCCGGAGAAACTCCAGCTTTCCTGCTTTGGCTTGAAGATCGGGTAATGCTCCGGCTCAGCCGGAACAGTACCAGTTTCTGCAAAAGCACCGCCCATTGTTAAACCGAGCGCCACCATAGGAGCAATTCCGAAGGCAGCGAAACCGGTGAGGAACTTTTTCATATTTCTAGTCCTTCATTAACTTTCGCTGCACTCAACCAGGGATCTTCTCTGGCGCTAAATGCGCAGACTTACCCTGATTCTTTTCCAGCACCGCTTCGGTGATCGAATTCGGCAAACGCTTTGGCTTTTCGATAAGACCAAGCACAGGCATGATCACAAGGAAGAAAGCGAAGTAATAGAGCGTACCGATCTGTGCCAAGGCTGTGTAGATACCTTCAGCAGGACGTGAACCGAGCCAGCCCAAGAAGATGGCGTTGAACACGAAGAGCCAGAAGAACATCTTGAACCAAGGACGGTAAACCGCCGAGCGCACTTTTGATGTATCCAGCCAAGGCAATACGAAAAGCACTGCAATGGAGCCGAACATCGCCAATACGCCGCCAAGCTTGGAATCGATCGGGCCGATATTAAACGTAATCGCACGCAGGATCGCATAGAACGGCAGGAAGTACCATTCAGGCACAATATGCGCCGGTGTTTTCAGCGAATCCGCAGGGATATAGTTGTCCGGATGACCAAGGAAGTTCGGCATATAGAAAACGAAATATGCGAAGAACAAGAAGAAGATCAGCGCGCCGAATGCATCCTTGATGGTTGCATAAGGGGTAAACGGCAATGTGTCCGTTTTCGACTTCACTTCAATACCTGTCGGATTGGTCTGACCGGTCACATGCAATGCCCAAACGTGCAGGATCACCACGCCGACAATCATGAACGGCAGGAGATAATGCAGCGAGAAGAAGCGATTCAGTGTCGGATTATCAACCGCAAAACCACCCAGCAACAATTGCTGGATCGGCTCACCGATAATCGGGAAAGCGGTAAAGAAGCCGGTGATCACTGTTGCACCCCAGAAGGACATCTGGCCCCAAGGCAGCACATAGCCCATGAAAGCAGTTGCCATCATCAGGAGGAAAATGATCACGCCGAGGATCCACAACAGCTCGCGCGGTGCTTTATAAGAACCGTAATAAAGGCCGCGGGCAATGTGCAGATAAACAGCAACAAAGAAGAAAGATGCACCATTAGCGTGCATATAACGCAACAGCCAACCGGAGTTGACGTCACGCATGATTTTTTCAACGGATTGGAAGGCAATGCCGGTCGATGCAGCATAGTGCATGGCCAGAACAATACCTGTCAGCAACTGCGCAATCAGCATGAACGACAAGATGCCACCGAAGGTGTACATATAGTTCAGGTTGCGCGGTGTTGGATAAGCAATAAATGAATCATAAACCAGACGCGGCAATGGCAGTCTGTCATCGAACCATTTTTCAATGCCGGTATTCGGCGTATATGTGGAGTGTCCGCCACTCATGTCTTCTCTCCCCGGAACCACTAGCCGATTTTGACGACAGTATCGGATACAAACGAAAACTGTGGCACAGCCATGTTTTCAGGTGCAGGGCCGCTGCGAATACGACCAGCAGTATCATAATGAGAACCGTGGCACGGACAGAACCAACCGCCGAAGATGCCTGCTTCACCGAGCGGCACACAGCCAAGATGCGTACACACGCCGATCATGACCATCCAGTTTTCCTTGCCCTCACCGGCAGAGCGGGCGAGATCGGTTGCCGGAGTGTCAGCTGCCAGATTGGCATTACGTGCTAACGGATCTTTCAGGTCGGCCATATTGGTCGACTTGGCTTCTTCAATTTCTTTAGCGGTGCGGTTGCGGATAAAGACGGGCTTACCGCGCCACTTCACTGTCAGCGATCCGCCTTCCTGTACGGAAGAAACATCAACTTCAATGGAAGCGGCAGCCAAAGTTGATGCGTCTGGACGCATCTGGTCAATAAATGGCCATGCCAGTCCGCCGGCGCCAACGACACCAGCCATACCTGTCGCAATGTACAGAAAATCACGCCGTGTCGGCTCAGCCGTGTCGTGTGCGCTCACGTGCCAATTCCTTTCCAACCTGCATATTCAAATTAATCCTCTCCCCTTGCCCGTTTTCTGATGAAGCAAAATCAAATGAGAATCTCATTTTTGCTTATAAAACGGCCGCGAAATTTACATTTCTATTTTGGTTTAGGTGCACAGCAAAAGCTTGTCCAGTCAGTATGCAATCATGACGGCACGATGTCGCAGGTAAAACCATGGGTTGTTTTGCCGCTGTTTCGTGCCGGAACTGCTTTACTGCTCAGGCTGAATGCCACCTAGGAAACCGCCGGACTGGCGCGCCCAAAGGCCGGCATAGATGCCGCCAAACGCTAATAATTGCTGATGTGTCCCCTCCTCCACGATCCGACCTTTATCCATCACCACCAGTCTGTCCAGCTGTGCAATAGTCGACAAGCGATGCGCAATGGCGATCACGGTCTTGCCTTCCATCAGCTGCATCAGATTCTCCTGAATGGAAGCCTCCACTTCCGAATCCAGTGCCGATGTCGCCTCATCCAAAATCAGAATAGGCGCTTGTTTTAAAATTGCACGCGCTATTGCAATGCGCTGGCGCTGACCACCCGAAAGTTTAACACCGCGCTCACCCACATAGGCATCAAAGGCTTTGCGCCCCTGAAAATCTTCCAATGCCTCAATGAAACGATCAGCCTCGGCCTGACGTGTTGCTTTGAGCAAATCCGCTTCTGAGGCATCATTGCGTGCCAGCATGATATTGTCGCGCAGTGAGCGATGCAGCAAAGCGGTTTCCTGACTGACAACCGCAAAAGCCTGACGCAGCGAATTTTGCGTGACATCGCGCACATCCTGCCCGTCCACCAGAATGGCACCTTTTTCGACATCATAAAGGCGCAACAGCAAATTGATCAACGTGGTTTTACCAGCACCGGAATGCCCGACCAAGCCAACCCGCTCACCGCCTTCAATCGTCAGATTGATACGGTCAAGCACACCGGCATCTTTGCCATAATGAAAAGTAACATCGCGGATTTCAATTTTAGCTTTGGTCACCTGCAATGGCTTGGCATTGCTACGGTCTTCAAGCCCTAAAGGCTCAGACACCAAACGCATGGAGTTTTCAATCAGGCCAAGCTGGCGCAACATTCCATTAAGCTGCATCATCAAACGTCCGAGCAACATATTGAGGCGCAAAACAAGACCAAGCGTAAAAGCTACTTCACCGACACTGATAAGATTTTTCGTCCATAAATCGACTGCAATTGCCGCGACAGTTACAATCATCAAGCCCGAAAGACCGTTGAGCAGAATACGCACACTGGTAAGTGCCCGCATAAACGGCCGGAGCGATGCCAGATAACGCTCAAAGCCATTTTTTAAATAGCGCTCATCATCGTCAATCGTATTGAGTTTAATGGTTTGAATATTGGAATAACTGTCAACAATCCGGCCATTAATCATAGAGCCAGCTTCAGCCGAGCCTTCCGCATATTTGCGCACCCGCGGCAGATAGGTTCTGGCAATAAAACCAAAAGCCACAATCCAGATGATAACGGCTGCCGCTAACCGCCAATCCAGCCGCCCGACCAGAAACAAGGTTGTGGCGCTATAAATCGCCATAAACCAAACCACCTGAATGAAGCTTTCAATCAGGTCACCAGCCGCCTGCCCTGCCTGCCAAACCTTGGTGGCGATACGTCCGGCAAAATCATTTTGGAAAAAAGCATAGGATTGGCGCAGCACATAGGAATTCGCCTGCCAGCGGATCATATTATAAAAGCCGGGCGACATGGTCTGGCCTTCCAGCATGGTATTGATCGCTGTCACCAGCAAACGGATCAACACCACCGTAACCAGCATGAATAAAATCTCGGTGCCAGCCATTTGCCAAAGTGATGACCAGCTGCGCTCGCCGCCCGATTGTCCGGCCTGATCCAGAATATCAACCAGCCGTCCGGTAAAATAAAACAGCCCCGCTTCAACCAGCGGTAACAGCCCGCCAAATATCAGGGAAACAAGCAGCGGCCATTTAGCCTGCACTGCATAATGCCACAAGAATGCCAGCGTCGTGGATGGCGGGCGCAATTGATCCGGCTCACGGAACGGATCCACCCAACGCTCAAACCACCGATACACTGCATTCATCAAATGTCTGTTCCCCTCATGATTTGTTTTCGGTTCTATCCAAGCAGAATGGCGGGTCATGTAAAGATGTTTCTTCTCAATCGCGCACAAAAGAAAAAGGCACCTGAGAATAAATCCTCAGATGCCTGTTGTTTGTTTTATGCATCGAACCCTAAGAAGCCGCCCGATTGTCGTGCCCAGAGGCTGGCATAAATACCGCCCTTGGCAATCAGTTCTTCATGGGTGCCATCTTCGACAATCCGTCCCTGATCCATCACGATCAGCCGATCAAGCTCGGCAATGGTCGAGAGACGGTGGGCAATGG
>JAEWHQ010000286.1 GCA_023387715.1 Pseudomonadota bacterium
GCCCTGAAGGGGCCGGGGTTATGGGTGTTTATGCAACGGGCACACTGATCGGCACGTTCATTTTTGCAATCATGCCGCCGATGGTTCATGCACTCGGCATTTTTGATGTGCGCGCGCTTGCAATGTCATGCGGCGTCGGCTCCGGCAGTATGCTGGCAGCTTGCAGCGGCGGCCTTGTCAGTGTTGTGCCTGAACAAAAAGACATCATCCTCGCCCTTGCCGCAGCAAGTAATATTCTCACCTATGCAACCGGACTTTATGTCGGTCTCTTTGTGGCATTGCCACTGACGGAATGGTTGTTCAAAAAATGCCGCCCGGATTTGTATCCGGAAGTCAAATAAAGGGGGAGAAAAATCATGGCATCACAATCTGTAAAAAAAGCAGCTGATAAGCTGACCCTTTCAGTGGAATCCGCGGATGAGCGTAAAATCCATATTGGCGAAAATGCAGTATTATTGCTTATTGCCTGTGCGCTTGGCTTGTTTTCCAATCTGATCGGCACCGGTGTCAGTATTATTGAGGCTTTTCCGGGCATGGCGATTTTGTATCTCGCTTCACTCGGCGGCTTAATTCTGGCGCGTTATGCTCCTTTTTATCTACCAAGTGTGGCATGGGTCTCGCTGCTTGCCATTATCATCACTATTCCAGGTGTACCGGGCAATGAATATGTCGTGGCACAGGTAGATAAACTCAATTTCCTGTCACTTGCCACACCAGCTCTTGCTTATGGTGGTTTGGCATTGTCGCGTAATGAATTTGAAATTGCGCGGCATTCAGGTTGGAAAATCGTCATCGTTGCAATTTGTGTGATGCTTGGCACCTATCTTGGATCTGTCGTCATTGCTGATCTGGCTTTGCGTGTCATAGGCTAAGTGCAATTTTTACAAATAAAACGGGCAGCTTAGCGCTTGCCCGTTTATCTGTCTGCTGTCACAATCGCTTGAAAATGTCAGCATAAAAGCTCCGGAGTCAGTCACTTGAACGCTTATCTTGAACCAAACGATATTGCTGAAGCCATTGAATGGCGCCATCACCTACATCGCAATCCGGAGCTTGGTTTTGAAGAGCATCAAACAGCCCGGTTCATTGCAGAAAAAATGAAAAGCTGGGGTTATGATGTAGTGCAAGGCATTGCCAGAACAGGCATTGTCGCCAGCCTGTCCAAGGGCAGTTCTGCCCGTGCCATTGGCATTCGTGCGGATATGGATGCATTGCCCATCCTGGAAAAAGGCGGCGTCGCTTATCCATCGCAAACAGAAGGAAAAATGCATGCTTGCGGCCATGATGGCCACGTCACCATGGCGCTTGCTGCGGCCAAAGCCTGCACAAAAGTTAATTTTGACGGCACAGTACGTTTCATCTTTCAGCCAGCGGAAGAAAATGAAGGCGGTGGCCGTGAGATGGTCAATGAGGGCTTGTTTGACAAATTTCCGGTTGATGCAATTTACGGCATGCATAACTGGCCAGGACAGGATGTCGGCACATGTGTTGCCCGTGATGATGCAATGATGGCTGCCTTCGGAACATTTGAAATTACCGTCACCGGCAAGGGTGCACATGGTGCAATGCCCCATGAAGGAGCTGATCCTGTTGTGGCGGCAAGCCAGATTGTTTCAGCCTTGCAAACCATTGCCAGCCGCAATGTTTCACCATTAGATTCAGCTGTTGTTTCTGTCACACAGATGCATGGTGGCGATGCATGGAACATTATTCCTGAAATTATGATTATCCGTGGCACTACGCGTTGGTTTAAACCGGAAGTCGGCGCAATGATTGCGCAGCGCATCAAGTCAATCTCTGCATCCCTTGCCGAGGGCTTCGGTTGCGAAGCTAAGCTGCTTTATGAAGAGCGCTATCCGTCAACTATTAATACGGCTGAGCAAGCCGCAATTATCCGTAAGATTGCGGCCTCCCCTACATTGAACTTAAAAGTACTTGATGTTGACCCAAGCATGGCAGCAGAAGATTTCGCCTTTATGCTGCAAAAGAAACCGGGCTGTTATTTCTGGCTTGGTGCTAGACGCGAAGGTGAAAATCCTGGTCTGCATTCACCTTATTACGATTTTAACGATGCCATTTTAGCAAGCGGTGCCCGCTTTTGGGTAGAGCTTGTCAAAACGGAACTCAGCCCTTCATAAATCGGAGACGGATTGAAGCAAAACAGTGCAATGGAAAGCCTTGATGCTAAAGAACTGCGAATGTTTATGGCTGTGGTGCGGATTGGTTCTATCCGTGGAGCCGCAGAACATTTGCAGGTAGCGCCCTCTGTTATCAGCCGTCAGGTTGCGGACACAGAACGCGCCATCGGCTTTCCACTTTTTGCCCGCACTGCGCGCGGTATGCGCTTGACCGAAGCCGGCGAACTGGTGCTGGAATACGGGCGGCGCGTGTTAGAAGAAAGCAGCCTGCTGACCGAGCAGCTTGGACTATTGCGCGGCGTGCAGCAACAACGTGTCAGAATTAGATGCGGCGAAGGTTTTCTGGCCGATGTGCTCAAACATGGTCTCAGCGCCTTCGTCAAAATCTATCCAGAAATCCGCTATGATTTACAACTTGGCAGCACACAGGGTGTGTTGGATGCCATTGCTAATGGGGATGCAGATATAGGCATCGCCTATAATCCAGTCATTGACACACGGGTGCGCTCCCTTGCCATTTCCCGCCAACCTTTATGTCTGGTGGCGCAGCCAGATCATCCGCTTTTAAGCAAAGAGAATTTGCAACTGGCTGATTGCAACGGGCTTTCTTGCAGTCTGCTCAGCCAAGGCCACGGCATCACACAATTGGTCACCCGTGTTGCAGCCGACCACGGCATCGCTTTGGTAACACTGCTGGAAACTTCATCTATCGATGTGCTTAAGCATTTTGTCATGGCGGGGCTTGGCGTTACCTTTCTGCCCCGTTTTACCGTGGCCACTGAGCTTGACAGCGGAATGGTCAATATACGTGAACTATCCGACCCTGTTTTTAATGATGCCAGTGCTCATTTAATGGTGCGTGCGCGGCGTCGTCTACCCGCTTCTGTTGAACGGTTAGGTAGTTTTCTTGCCTTCAACATGACTGCATTTCGCTAAAATAAAACAATAAAAAATCCCCCGGCTCATTATGAGCCGGGGGATCGGAAGAACGATAGCGGTAAGACTGGAGGATTTTAATCAGTTGATCTGATCGCCCGCGACCGGTCCTTCCCAATTTGGTTTCCAACCCAAACTTGGTGCTACATGTTTGGCAAAAGATTCCAGAATATGCAGATTATATTCCGGTCCAAGCTGGTTCGGGATTGTCAGCATCAATGTGTCAGCCAGTGCAACGGCCTTATCATTTTTCAGCTGCTCAATCAGCATATCCGGTTCACCTGCATAGGTGCGCCCAAAGGTGGAACGGAAACCGTCAATCATTCCAATGGCATCATGTCTTTCATTGGCACTGCCAAAATAAGCTTTGTCAGTGTCATTCATGATTGGAAACACGCTGCGGCTGACCGAAACACGTGGTGCACCTTTGTGCCCTGCCTCACGATAAGCCTCACGGAAGCGAATAATCTGCTCCGCCTGCAACTCATCAAAAGCCATACTGGCATCTTCTGTCAAAAGGGTCGAAGACATCATGTTCAAGACCTGACGCCCCGTCCATTCAGCCGTTTCGCGTGTGCCGGAACCCCACCAAATATGATCGCGCAAGGTCGATGAACGCGGCTCAATCGGTACGGGCCCACGATAACCCATTGAACTATCACCCAATGCCAATGGTTCACCATCAATTGCCCGCATGAACAAATCAAATTTCGGACGTGCAATATCAGCCCCACGCGGATCGGTTGAACCCGTATAGCCAAAGGCTTCATAACCACGCACAACCGTTTCAGGCGAACCACGGCTGATACCAAGCGCAATGCGGCCATCAGCCAGAATATCAAGGGCTGCTGCTTCTTCCGCCAAATAAAGCGGATTTTCATAACGCATATCAATCACGCCGGTGCCAACTTCAATATGTTTGGTCTTGGCGGCAATGGTTGCCAGAAGCGGCATAGGCGATGCCTGCTGCTGGGCAAAATGGTGGACGCGGAAATAGGCACCATTAACGCCGATTTCATCGGCACCAACGCCAAGCTCCACGGCCTGCTTCAGCATTTCACTGGCTGTGCGGGTTTGAGAACCGCGTGCGTTCATATAATGGCCGAAGCTTAAAAAACCAAAAGCTCTCATGGAATATCTCCTGCCGCCTGTTGCGGCTTTCATCACTGTTGGTAGTCATATAGTATATAAAAGTAACCACAACAGGTATGATCGAGCGAACGCAGTGTTCACTATTTCGTCATTAAACACTTATAATTTTCATAAACCAGAAGAATACTGCCACTTTCTGACAGGAAGATTTGCTGATAAATTTAATTATGTCACGCTCAGAACGTCTTTTTGATCTTTTACAAGTGCTTCGAAGGCACAAGCGCCCTGTCAGTGGTAAAATATTGGCCGAGGAAACCGGCGTCAGCATCCGTACGCTTTATCGCGACATTGCCAGCCTGCAAGCACTCGGCGCAATGATTGAAGGAGAAGCTGGTGTTGGTTATGTCTTGCGCCCTGGTTTTCTGCTTCCCCCACTCATGTTCACGCAAGAAGAAATTGAAGCGCTTGTTTTAGGCTCGCGTTGGGTCATAGAACGTGCTGATAATCATTTAAGTGATGCAGCCCGCAGTGCACTGAGCCGTATCGCAACTGTGCTGCCAACAGATTTACGCAATGATTTGGAAAAATCCACTTTGCTGATAGGCCCCGGCACAAAGCTGCCAAACGATGTTGTCGATTTAAAAAATTTGCGTAAAGCCATCAGAGAAGAGCGTAAATTAACAATCCAATATCGTGATAAAATTGATGCTATATCAATAAGAACCATTTGGCCTTTTGCCCTGACTTTCTTTGATACGGCACGTATATTATTAGGCTGGTGCGAACTGCGCCAAGGCTTTCGTCATTTCCGCACCGACAGAATAATTTCAGCCGATATACAACAAGAACGCTATCCTGAACGTCGTCAGACCCTGTTTAAAAAATGGCGTGAAGCCGAAGGCATTAAAAGAAATTTTGACTGAACCATCACTACTGTCATAATCTGACAGCAGGCTGCATTAGTTTGTCTCCATGTTGAACACCAAACCGGAGCAACCCAATGACCAAAACCAATACTCTGCTGCTTTATGTCAATGATGTCCCCGTAAGCATCGAATTTTATGAGAAAATGCTGCAACTGCAACCAGCTGAAAGAAGCCCGATCTTTGCTTTGTTCATTCTGCCATCTGGCTTAGCGCTGGCTTTGTGGGATAAAAAAGAAGTGCGGCCCACACCAACAATTATGGCTGGTGGCTGTGAACTAGGTTTCAAACTTGATGATGCTGCTGACATTGACCGCCTCCATCAAGAATGGCGCGGCAAAGGTGCCAATATTGTACTTGCGCCATCCAATGCAGGTTTCGGACGTAGTTTTATGGCACTTGACCCAGATGGGCATCGTTTGCGTTTTTACACGATCGGGCAAGACTGATGGAGCGCCCTCGCCGCTATTGGATTGCAGTCGCCTCTGCTGATCACGTTACCACAGGGAAAGAACTAGGCATCATGCAAGTGTGTCATGGTAAAGCGGCACCGTTAAAGCGCGTTTTGCCCCATGACTTTGTCATTTATTATTCACCAGTGGCATATTTTGGCACACAAAATCGCCTCCAATGTTTTACGGCTTTTGGCATTGTGCGTGAGGGCACTGTCTATCAGGTGGAAATGGCACCCTCATTTAAACCGTGGCGCAGAGATGTACTGTGGCTTTCCTCGCGCGATGTTGCCATTCGCCCTTTGTTGAGTGAATTAAACTTCACACGCAATAAAAAAAGCTGGGGCTATAAATTTCGCTTTGGTCTTTTTGAGATTGATCAGCACGATGCGGAAATAATTGCAGATAAAATGCTCATAAATAATTGAGCATAAACGCCAAAAGGGCAGCAAGCTGCCCTTTTGATCATTGAAATATCCGTTTTAATAAACGGATCATTTTCAATTAACGTGAGTGGATTGTCCAGAAATCCTGCCAATCCTGAAGCTTCGCATAATCGCTTTCAGCTGTTTCAGAATGCGGCACATGCATCTGATCAATTACTTTAACGATGCCGGATACTTCGCCTTCAGGAATTTTTGCATTCTTGTTGGATGAGATTTTACCGTCAGCCAACTGTGGTGCCATACCTTCTTCGGTCATGATGTAATGAACGAAAAGCTTGGCAGCATTCGGGCTCTTGGTGCCAGCTGCAATAACAGCCACACGCGGGGTCAGCTGACCAGCCCATGGGTTCATGCCTTCGCAAATGCCCATAGTATAGCCATTTTTCTTGGCATCACGGAAAATCGAAGTGCTCAAGAAGCCCATGAATGGCTTTTCCTGACCCTTGGCACCAACAATCGGGCCAACATCAGTGTCGGAACGGGTGACACTTGGTTTGTTTTTAGCAAAACGCTTAACCCATTCAGCGGTTACGCTTTTTTCATCCGTTTTCAAAGGCTCACCGAAGAAATCTTCGTAAGCTTTAGCCATGGCTGCATCGTCATGTTCTGCAATCTGGTTGAACCAGAACATGGTTTCGTTGCGCAACAACGGATCAGGAATAGCCACGCGACCTTTCCAATCTTCAGTGGTCAGCGCCCAGATATTATCAATCGGGCACTTGTCGCCATGAACATCAGAATTATAGGCCCAAACCCATGGGTTGAGGCTTGTAATCGCAGGGTTCTGATATTCTGCCGGAATTTGATCTTTGATATCCGGCGGCAGCCAGCTCAGGCCAGCGCCCTGAACGATAATTTCAGAGGTCACTGATGGCAAGTTGCTCATGTTGAAAACATCAGTGCGCACATTGCCGGCTGCTGCTTCACGCAGGATAACCTGTTCCTGGTTCTGACCGTTCATTTTAACGCCGGTTGCTTTGACACCATATTTTTCGGTGAAAGCATCAGCCATTGCAACGATCTTACCGGTTGCATCAACAACAGTAATTGCTGGTTCTTTTTTCGCCGCTTCAATCAAAGCTTCGAGTGAGTAATCAGCATCTTTAATACCGATTTCCCCGGCAGGCTCAGCAAATGCAGCGGTGCCGGAAAAAAGTGCTGCGCTCAATGAGAGAGCAGCAATATTACGAAGGGTCAAAGACATTCTATCCTCCAAAGTTAATCGAATATTCTAAAACAGATGCGGCTTGCTCAGCCGCTGATGCGTTTACCTTCACCGTCGAACACATGAATGTGGTTTGCTTCGACTGTGATCCAGATTTCTTCTCCGGCTTTTTGTGCCGGAGCGTCTGAAATGATTGCGAAATATTGTTCGCCCTGAACCGCTAATTCCACGATCCAGCTGCCGCCGGTCGGCACAATATCGACAATTTTAGCAGCACAACCGCCCTCAACAGCCTGAGCGCTGATGCGGACAGATTCAGGACGAATACCGACAGAGCCAACCTTGGCCGCATCGATTTTCTGGGCAGCCAAAAGTCCACGGGTCCAGCTTGCCAATGCGCCTTTATTAGTGTCGTTCAGCTCGGTGATATTGATCGGCAGATTACCGATGAATTCCGCCACAAAACGATTGGCGGGACGCTCATAAATATCATCCGGTGTGCCAAGCTGCTGCAATTCACCTTCACTCATCACAGCGATAGTGGTTGCGAGCGTCATGGCTTCCCACTGGTCGTGGGTCACGAAAACAACCGTGGACCCCATTTCCTGATGAATGCGCTTCAATTCAGCGCGCATTTCAAGGCGCAGTTTTGCATCCAGATTGGAAAGCGGTTCATCAAGCAAAATGATTTCAGGCTTCAACGCCAGCATACGGGCCAGAGCAACACGCTGCTGCTGACCACCGGACATCTGCGCTGGCAAACGATCGCGATAGCGCTCAATGCCAAGCTTTTGCAGCACATCATTGACGATCTGGTCA
>JAEWHQ010000240.1 GCA_023387715.1 Pseudomonadota bacterium
TTTATCCCTCTCAGCCGGATATGCCGCGCATATTTGCGCTGGCCTGGCTCTATGTCGGCCATACGGACAGTAACTTTTCGCTGAAAACCCTCTCCGCTTTGGTGGAAGGATTTCAAACAGTCGAGCCTTTGCATATCGGGGAGCTTTGGGCGCTTCCTTCTGCCATTCGCTATGTGCTGATTGAAAATGCACGCCGTCTTGCGCTGCGTGTCGAGCGCGCGCGCAATATGCGTAATCTGGCTAACCGTGCAGCAGATGAAATTATCATTGCCAAAAGCGGTGATGAGTTAAACGCTGTATTGGCGCGTATCCAGCCGGTTGTTGCTGACAGTACCTTTACCACACATCTGCTTTATCGTTTGCGCAGTGCGCCAACCGATACCGGCCCTGCCACCACATGGCTGGAAACCGAATTAAAGCGCTTTGATAAAGACGGCGAAGAAGCGATTGTTGAAGAACATGCCCGCCAGTCCACCGGTGGTGTGACGATGGGCAATATCATCCGCAGTCTCAAGGCGATTGATGATATTGACTGGCCGTCATGGTTTGAGACGGTCAGTGTTGTTGATGCGATTTTGCGCGACAATTGCGATTTTGAGCACTTGGATTTCCGTTCCCGCAATGCCTATCGTGTGACGATTGAAAAGCTGGCTCGCCGCTCGAAAATGAGCGAGGTTGAAATTACCCATACGGCCTTAAAACTGGCTGAAGACGGTGAAGCGGCAGAGGCTGCCGGTCATGGTGCTGCTAAAGGCACCGGTGCAATTGCGTATTATCTGGCCGGTGACGGGCGCAAAAAACTGGAAGAAATTTGTGGCTATAACAAGCCGTTTACAGTTCAGTTTGAGCGCTTTTATCGTGGCCTTGGCCTTTGGGGTTTGTTCCTGCCAACTGCAATATTCACCGGTTTGATCCTTTGGCTGGTTGAATATTGTATGAGCCGTCTGGGGCTTTCGAGCGAACTGCAATTTTTGTTTGTAGCGCTCGCGCTTTTTCCGGCGATGGATGCAAGCTATTCGCTGGTTAATTCGCTTGTCCCGTGGTTTTTACAGCCAACCCGCCTGATCGGTTATGAATATAAAAACGGTTTGCCAGAAGAAGCGCGCACATTGGTTGCCGTGCCAACGCTGATCAATTCACGCGACAGTGTCGATGAGCAGATCCGCAATCTTGAAGTGCATTATCTGACCAATCCGCGCGGTGAGGTCTATTTTGCGCTGGTGAGCGACTGGCTGGATTCCAAAGACGAAGTAACGCCTTCGGATATGGAAATTTACGATTATGCATGCGAAGAAATTGCACGTTTGAACGCGCAATATGGCGCAACCAATGCGCCGCGTTTCTTCATTCTGCATCGTCGCCGTTTGTATAATGAAAAGCAAAGCTGCTGGATGGGCTGGGAGCGCAAGCGCGGCAAGCTGCATGAGCTTAATCTGCTTTTGCGCGGTGATCGTGACACCAGCTTTTTCCCGCCGGATGAAAAACTGCCAACCGGCATCCGTTTTGTGATGACATTGGATGCGGATACACGCCTGACACCGGAAGCGGTGACCTATCTGGCCGGTAAAATGAGCCATCCGCTCAACTGTCCGGTGGTTGATCCTGAAACACGTCGTGTCGTGCGCGGTTATGGCATTATGCAGCCGCGTGTGACGCCTTCGCTCACAACCGGTGATGATGCCTCTTTCCTGCAACGCGTATTCTCGGCCAATCGTGGCATTGATCCATATGTGTTTGCAGTTTCTGATACCTATCAGGACTTACTGGGTGAGGGTACATTTACCGGTAAGGGTCTTTATGACATCGATGCTTTTGAAGCGGTGATGCAAGACCGTATCAAAGAAAACACCATTCTCAGCCATGACCTTCTCGAAGGCGGCTATGCCCGCGCAGCGCTGGTCAGCGATGTGGAAGTGGTGGAAGATTATCCGACCGGCTATAATGTCGATGTGTCGCGTCATCACCGCTGGGCGCGTGGTGACTGGCAGTTGCTGCCTTATCTCTTCTCAATGAAAAGCGGTGTGAGCGCTATTACCCGCTGGAAGATGGTCGACAATTTACGCCGCTCGCTCAATCCGATTTTATGGCTTTTAGCCTCGGTGTTGGGTTGGGTTGTGCTGCCGGTGGGCGCCGCTGCCGTCTGGCAGTTTTTCCTGCTTCTGTCGATGTTCATTGCGCCGACTTTTGCCATTGTCACCAATCTCATTCCGGTGAGCATGGATTATTCTTTAAAAGGCCATGCACAATCAATTCTGACCGATATCGGCCTTGGTACGGCAGATGTGGCTTTGCGCACATCCTTCATCGCCCATTCGGCATTTTTGATGAGCGATGCAATTATCCGCACCTTCTATCGTTTGTTTGTATCAAAGCGTGATCTTCTGGAATGGCGCACTGCGGCGCAGGCTAAATCTTCGCCCGATACGCTGTCTTATTACACATGGCTGATGTGGCCGGCGATGGCGATTGCCATTGCGGCACTGCTGGCGCCTTTATCTGTTGGCACAAAATCTGTGCTGATCGCGCTACCATTTGTGCTGGTTTGGTTTGCTTCGCCGCTCATTGCATGGCTGGTCAGCCGTTCGGCCAAGCCGCAGGATACGCTCGAAGTGCGCTCTTCCGACAAAGGTGATTTACGTCGCTTTGCCCGTCGCACATGGCGTTTCTTTGATGAATTTGCCAATGATGACAACAACCATCTGCCACCGGATAATTTTCAGGAGGATCCGGCACCTTTGGTGGCGCAGCGCACCTCGCCAACCAATATTGGTGTTTATGTGCTTTCCGTCGTGGCGGCCCGTGATTTTGGCTGGATCGGTTTTGATGAGACGATCAAGCGTCTGTCTGCTACCATTGCCACTTTGGAAAAGATGGAGAAATTTCAAGGCCATCTTTATAACTGGTATGAAACAGATACGCTGAAACCATTGCAGCCGCTTTATGTGTCGGCAGTGGATAGCGGCAATCTTGCCGGTCATTTGGTGACGCTCTCTTCAGCTCTTGAAGAATGGGCGGAAGCACCATCTGTTTATTTGCAGGCTGACTTAAACGGTCTTTTGGATGTCAATGATGTGCTGGAACAGGAAATCGCTAAAATTCCTGATGACAGGCGCATTTTGCGCCCGTTACGCCGCCGTCTGGAAGAGCGGATTGCCAATTTCCGCCGTGCCGTGCAAACCATCAAGAAAGAGCCGGAAACCGCTTCTTTCCGCACCATTAATCTGTCGCTTTTTGCCAATGACATTCATCGTCTGATGGCCGAGCTTGATGCGGAAGTGGAAACACTGCAAAGTGCTGAAGCCAAATATTGGTCGCAGGTGCTAATCAATACCTGTAAATCACATACTGATGATGCGATTGGCGAGCATAATACCGAAAGCTTGCGCCAGACATTGAGCGGCCTTGCAACGCGTGCGCGCCAGCTTGCTTTTGATATGCAGTTTGGCTTCCTTGAGCGTAAAGAGCGCCGCTTGCTGTCAATCGGTTTCCGTGTACAGGAAAACGAGCTTGATGAAAGCTGCTATGATTTGCTGGCATCCGAAGCGCGCCTTGCCAGCCTCTTTGCGATTGCAAAGGGCGATGTGCCGGTAGAGCATTGGTTCCGCTTAGGCCGTCTTTTGGTACCGGTTGGCTGGAAAGGCGCATTGCTTTCCTGGTCAGGTTCGATGTTTGAATATTTGATGCCGCCTTTGGTGATGTCAGAACCGCTCGGCTCGATGCTTGATCAGACCAATAAGCTGGTTGTTCAGCGGCAGATTGATTATGCCACATCGCGCGGGCTGCCTTGGGGTATTTCGGAAGCTGCCTTCAATGCGCGCGATGCGCATATGAATTACCAATATTCAAACTTTGGTGTGCCGACATTGGGCTTGCAGCGCGGGCTTTCGCGTAATGCGGTGATTGCGCCTTATGCCAGCCTGTTGGCCTCGCAATATCAGCCAGCGGCTGCGGTGCAGAACTTGAAGCGCTTGGATAAGCTGGGTGCGCTTGGCCGCTACGGTTTTTATGATTCCGTGGACTTCACGCCGTCGCGTGTGCGTGAAGGTCAGGAATATGCCGTGGTGCAAAACTATTATGCCCACCATCACGGCATGGCGATTATCGCGGTCAATAATGTGATTTTTGAAGGCCGTATGCGCGAGCGCTTCCATAGTGATCCGGTGATTGAGGCAGCTGAATTGCTGTTGCAGGAAA
>JAEWHQ010000257.1 GCA_023387715.1 Pseudomonadota bacterium
GCGCGTCTACCAGTTCCACCACACCCGCACATTTATAAACTACCGAGGGTACGTCCTGTAACCAGAACGGGGAACTAATGTTCGGTAGCGGTTCGGGATATAACGGCTTCGTCTCTTAAGGTCAATCACAACTGACAAAACTTCATGCACTAAAATGATTTTTTTCAAGATTTATGAGCGCTTAAACCTTTCACACCCTGTTTGCTTTTGAAAAACACGCCATTGGTGCAGCAACAGAGCGGTAAATTCATCAAAAGAATCATAAACCGCTCTGTCTGTTGTTGTCATTTGCCTATTTCCGGCAGGCTGCGAAACGATCAAGTGAGCGGTCATAGACCGATGTTTTCACATTCATCATGCCCAGCACTGTATGGAAAAGATTATCATGCGATGCCTCCTCGGCGGTGCTGGCACGTAAGCATGACAAATCCGTACCCGTCACAGCCTGATAATCAGGCGAGAACCATGTGATGAACGGAATATGCGTCTGTGTATCAGGCGCGATAAAATAAGGAGCCGCATGCAGATAAAGACCGCTCTCGCCCAATGATTCGCCATGATCGGACATATAAATCATTGAAGAAACAAACTTGCCCTCATTGGCTTTGAGAATATCAATGATCTGCGACAAAATCTTATCCGTATAAAGAATGGTATTGTCGTAAGCATTGACGATCTGGCTATCTTCACATTCCGAGAATTCCGCGGTGCGGCACTCCGGTTTGAACTGCGCCATTTCCGGCGGATAGCGCATATAATAAGCAGGGCCATGGCTGCCGGTCATGTGTAAAACCAGCATTGTGTTGCCATCAAAATCCTTCAGATGATCACGCAGATAATCCGACAAAATCTGATCAAGGCATTCACCGCCCTCGCAATATTTCGGATCATTCGAATTTTGCAGATCAATCAGTTTCGTGCGGTCAGCGACGCCTTTGTCGCCGGTATTATTTTCCCACCATTCCACATTCACGCCGGCATATTGCAAAACGTCAAGCAGGTTTTCCGAGCCCTTAAACTTAGCGCTGGAATAGTCTGTGCGGGGAAAAGGCGAGAACATGCAAGGCACCGAAACAGAAGTTTCAGTGCCGCAGCTGGTCGTATTGGTAAAGGCAATCACATCGCGCTTTTTTAGTTCAGGATTGGTTTCACGATTATAACCATTAAGACTGAAATTTTGCGCGCGTGCAGTTTCCCCCACCACAACAACAGTCAGCAGTTTTTTGCCTTCAGGCAGCGCTACGGTTTCTTGAACGGCGTCCTGCCCCAATGGCTGCATAACAATCTGACGCTCGGTATAATGCCGGACGAAATAATCAACCGTACTTGCAACCGGCTTATAAGGCACAAGGCGCGCCATAATATCATTGCGATGCATACGATACATTGACGAATAAGCGCCAAAATCCGACGCCACCAGCACCACAAAACCAACGACACAGCCTAAAATAACCGGCGTATTGACCAATATTTTTTTGAAAATCGGCCGGTGCTTAATGCGCACCCACACAATCAGCAACGACGGTAAAAGCCCGTACAGCACCATATGGGTAATGAAACCTGTGGTCATGAGGTTGCGTGATTCACCGGCGGTGGTGGTTAAAGTTGCTTCAACCACATTACGGGTGATGATGGTGCCAAATGTTTCACCGAAATAAGAACCACCTGCCGCAGTCATCACCATCAAGATCAAAAACGGTTTAATGACATATTGCGCAGAAAACAGAACCAGAATGGCGATATGCAGCAGCAATAAAGCCACTGCCATCACAGCCACCTTCATCAGCTGGCCGTCAAAATACTGTAAAATAAGTGTCCAAAAAGTCCTGTTGTTAAAGAACAACAGATACAGAGCGGTTATTACACACAAGAAACCGCTGGAGATTACAGGGCGGGGAAAACGCATCAATGGTGCTTTCTGAATTTAAGCAAATTTCAGCTTGTCTTTGCCTGAATTTAAGCTTTTTTATGTCAATTCGCTGCAGAGACTATAGCAAGATCATACCAATTTAATAGTGCGTGCAACCTGACGCAGCATTCGTTTTAAGGCACTGCTTTGATTGCGAAACCTGACTTTTGCTGTCGCCTTATCCACTAAGCGATGCGCATCCTTGTGCAAGCCGATAATCAGCGTCTCTTGCGGTTTTTGCACATTAAAGATGGTATTGAGCAAGGGATGCTCGGTCAGTGTGCAGGCATCCAGCCGCTTAATTGCCGGATTGGCCAGAACATGCTTAACCACTTCCTGCAATAACAGACTATCCGGCATAAACGAGCGTAAGCTTTCGGAACAAGCGCTCTTCCACAACCATGCATCACCGTTTTCAATAAAAAGAATAGCTGCAGCAATAGTTTTATCATTGAGTTCCAGCGAGTGAAGCTGCACCGCACCGCGCTCAGCCAGATTGTTGACCGCTTCACGGGCAAAAGCCTCGCGGTAACGGTCACCGACAATTTTCGTCTTGTGCTTGGTACGCTCCGTACGGTTTTCCAGCAGAATAAAGCGCTCAAATTTAAGGCGGATATCATCAATACCAGTGCTGACGGTATATTGCACATCGCCAAGTTCTGACAGGCTTTCCAGCAAAGCCTGCATCTGCATAGCCTGTCCGCCGGAGGTATGTTTTTGGAAATAGTCTTCGCCCGTCAGGTCACTGATCAAAAACGGGCGCGGTGCATTTTCCAAAACCTGCATGGGCAGCTGGCGTTGACGGGCAACCTCACGGATTGTTTTCGTTGTCGCGCCATTGCTGCGCATATGCGGAAAAACCATTGCCTGCGGCAATTGTAGATGTTTCCGGCTCAAGATGTCAAACAGATCATCAACAACGCCTGACGGGTCATCCTGATCGATTAAAGGGGTACCTTGCGGGGAAAACCTTGTTGTCCACGCGCGCAGCATGGTCTGGCCACTGCCCCAGCCTAAACGCTCCATCGTATAAGGCATGACAAAACGCAAGCGGCTGCGCTCTTCATTCTTGTCACGCATCACCATAAAACGAATGGTGCGGTCTTCCAGCCGCGGCATGGCAGGCGCCAGAAAACGGGCATTGTAAAAAATATTCGGCTCAATCGTGCGCTTGCTTAAAAAGTCTAGTTCATTGCGCAATTCATAACCGGCAGAGGCGGCATAAATATCAAGTTTACGCGGAATATCGCGTTGTGCGCCATAACCTTCGCTTGCTTCTGATCGGGCAACAGGGCGTTTTGAGGTGTTGGGCTCATCAGCCGACACGCCCTCTGCCCCTTGCGCTTTCTCCTCTAGCAATGGATGCACAACCATCTGAATCCCCTTTAAATTACGCAATAGAGCAGTAAAACCCGCCATAAAGGTAAGTATTTTTAAGCATCTATAGGGGAAACCCTTTAAAATAAAGACAAAACAGAAGCTTAATAAAAAGCAAACAAAAAGCCGCTGACCGATCATCATCGGTGCAGCGGCCTTCAGCCAAAGGCTTGAGGCTGGTTAACCAGCGTCAAACTTAATCAATATTAGTCAAATGCACCGTGGCAATGCTTGTATTTCTTGCCAGAACCACAAGGGCAATTTTCATTGCGGCTGACACGACCCCATGTGCGCGGATCACGGGCATCACGGCTCGACGGATCAACAAGACGCTCATCTTCCTGAT
>JAEWHQ010000270.1 GCA_023387715.1 Pseudomonadota bacterium
TTGTACGGCAGCGGCCACCGCCGTATTAGCGGAAAACGCAAAAGCCATACCAACGGTCAATAAAGCTACATATTTTTTCATCGTCTCAAGCGTCCACAGTTGCACATCAGGATTTGCAAAGCCGCTCTTGTACTGTTTCTTTTTGAAAGCAATAAAAGGCAGGCTTTAAAAACGCTGCCCGATTGGCCGGTAAATGTGGCGCTCAAGTGGACGAAATAAAGATGATTTAAGGCATTTTGAATCTATAGTTAAAAGGAAAATCATCCCATAATTCTAAATTTTACTATTTATATTTCAGTATAGTTTTTCCAAATCATGATTATATTCACATAAATCAATTTTAAAATATGATTACCACCAATTTACCATTGGGAAAAATCGTTAACTTTTACCTTTTCAAAGTGTCGCCCGCTATTTTCACTATTGTAAAATGAAAACGGTATGCGAACTGAGGAGCTTTTTATTCTGCGCTTAAGTGTTCATGCCTAAGGGCAGAATTAACTTTTGTGGCTTTTTCGTGGCAGGAAGCATGCCTGAACCGCATAAAATAACACGGCGCAACAGTTTGTGATCGCGTAAAGTTTACTTTTTTACACTGGTTTTGGTCAATCTGGCACTTTGAACACTGGCGATTCCATGCACAAAGCAGTATCAGAATAGCCGTCCGTCATTTATCGATATCGTCACCTTGAAAGACATGTAGTGAGCAACCCGCAACCTGACGACATTAATGCACAATCAAACGGGGCAGAAACAGCCAGCCGTGGGAGCGTTTTGTCAAAAGCTCAACGCATCATTTATATGGTGCTGGGTTTCTTAATGCTTGCTCTGGGCATTATCGGTGCATTTCTGCCTGTTATGCCAACGACCATTTTCATCATTTTGGCCGCATGGTTTTTCGGCCGTTCTTCTCCTGCTTTCGAAGCAAAGCTGCTGGCGCATCCGCAATTCGGCCCCATGCTGATTAAATGGCGCGAAAAAGGTGCCGTGCCGGTTAAAGCCAAGTTTTTTGCCTGTGGCGGCATGACATTAGGCTATGCGATTTTTTGGCGGGGCGCGCAGCCCGGCCTCTGGCTTGCATTAGCAGTTGGTATCTTCATGCTCGCCAGCGCACTTTATGTTATCAGCCGTCCAAACGGCTAAAGTCTTTTTAAAAAAATTGCCCGATATTTTTTGATAAAGTTCATATGACACAAAGCTGTAATATTACTGTCATATGACTGTAATAAACAGCGCCTAGACGGTTAGTGACATTAAACGTCATTGTCTTTACCCAACTGGAGCTACTCCTATGAACACGTTGATTTCCACAACCGCTGCACTGGCTATCGCGGCTGTTATGTCCGTTTCCGCAGCTTCCGCTCGCGATCAGATCCAAGTCGCTGGTTCTTCAACCGTTCTGCCATATGCAAAAATCGTTGCCGAAACTTTCGGTGAAACCTACCCAGACTTTAAAACTCCGGTGATTGAGTCCGGCGGTTCGGGCGCAGGTATTAAAGAATTCTGTAAAGGTGTTGGTGAAAATACAATCGATATCGCCAATGCTTCCCGTGCAATGAAAGATTCCGAACTGAAATCCTGCATCGAAGCAGGTGTTAAAGATGTTCAGGAAGTTCGCTTCGGTTATGACGGTATCGTCTTTGCAACCGATGCAAAAGGCCCTGAATGGAAGCTGAAGCCTGCTGATCTTTATCAGGCATTGGCTGCAAAAGTGATCGTAGACGGCAAGCTCGTCGACAATCCGAACACCAAATGGAATCAGGTTAACGCTGCTCTGCCGGATTGGGACATTGCTGCCTATATTCCTGGTGAAAAGCACGGCACCCGTGAAGTTTTCGAAGAAAAAGTTTTGGCCGAAGGCTGTAAAGCTGCCGGCGCACTGGAAGCTATCAAAGCCACCGGTCTTGATGACAAAGCAGCCGCTTCTGCTTGTATCGCAGTGCGTAAAGACGGCAAAGCCGTTGATATCGATGGCGATTACAGCGAAACCCTTGCCCGCATCGACTCAAACAAAACCGGCGTTGGCGTTTTCGGCCTCTATTTCTACGAAAACAATGCTGACAAGCTGCGTGTAGCAACCGTCAACGACGTTGTTCCTTCAGCTGAAACAGTTGCTTCCGGCGAATATCCGGTATCGCGTCCGCTGTTCTTCTACGTGAAAAAAGCGCATCTCGGCGTGATCCCGGGTCTGAAAGAATATGTAGACTTCTTCTTGTCAGAACAGATGGTTGGCCCAGACAGCCCATTGGCTGAATATGGTCTGGTTCCCGCCCCTGAAGCAGAGCGCGAAGCACAGCGCACTGATTTTGCAGCCGGTAAAGTCCTCGCTGCTAAATAAGACAACGACTGTAAATGCGACCGGCCTGTGCCGGTCGCATTTATACACTGCAAGACTTTGCGGTTTTTCCGCTGCACAAGCATAATCATCTAAACACTTTCACTAAAGTTTACATAGCGCGCTTTAAGGAAATTGAATGTCCGCCTTGCTGGTTTTACTCACAGTCATACTGATCGGTTTGGCTGGATTTTTTATGGGGCGTCAGAAAGCGCTTTCACAATATAAATCCGTGCCCCAAAACGAAAAAATGCACTCACGGCCTCATTATCACGGCTGGTGGGTGTTTTTAGTTTCTGCCCTGCCTGCCACCATCTTTCTCGTCATCTGGCTTATCGGTTCCTCGACCTATATTGAGCACAATGCGACATCCCAGCTTTCAGACGTTTCAACAAGCAATAATAATCTGAATTTGAGCATGGTTCGTGGCCTTGCCAAAGGTATTGAGCGCCTTTCACCTGCTGAAAAAGAAGCTCTGCCGACAGATTATCAGGCGGTGCGCGAATATATGGGCAATAAAGGCATTGCGCTTGCCACTGAAGGCCAGGACTTCATGGTGCCTATTGCGCAATATTGGACGAAGGCATCCGCAGTTGCACAAAAAACCGGAACCGCTATCGCCATTGTGCTCGCCCTTGCCGGTCTGGTCTTTGGTATGGCCACCATTAAAGTGCGCACCCGTGCGCGCAACAATGTTGAGAAAATCGTCCTCTGGGGTCTGATTGCCGCTTCTGGCATCGCCATTTTAACCACCATCGGCATCATCTTCTCAATGCTGTTTCAGACGATTACTTTCTTCCAGTCTGTTTCTTTCTCCAACTTCTTCTTCGGCACCGTATGGGATCCGCGCTTTGCAGCCGCCGGTTCTGATGGCGCTGTTGGTCAGTTTGGTCTTATCCCGCTTTTGGCCGGTACACTTTATATCGCTTTTGTAGCCATGCTCTTTGCGGTGCCGGTTGGCCTGTTTTCAGCCGTTTACATGGCAGAATATGCCTCTCCAAAAGTGCGCAGTGTGGTCAAGCCGGTGCTGGAGCTACTGGCCGGTATCCCGACCATCGTTTACGGCTTCTTTGCCATGGTCACAGTTGGTCCGTTCTTACGTGATCTTAGTATCGCCATTGCAGGCGGTCAGGGTTTTATAATGGCGCAGAGCGTGCTCACCGCCGGTCTGGTGATGGGCGTGATGCTGATCCCGTTTGTGTCCTCGCTTTCCGACGACATCATCACCGCGGTGCCCAATTCTATGCGTGACGGCTCGCTCGGCCTTGGTGCGACACAATCAGAAACGATCAAAAAAGTCGTGCTGCCTGCGGCTCTTCCGGGCATTGTCGGTGCGCTGCTTCTCACCGCTTCGCGTGCAATCGGTGAAACCATGATTGTGGTGCTGGCTGCCGGTGTTGCCGCCAATCTGACGCTCAACCCGTTTGAAGCCATGACCACTATTACCGTTAAAATCGTCAATCAGCTGACCGGTGACCTTGAATTCAACTCACCACAGACCTTGGTCGCTTTTGCCCTTGGCATCACCTTGTTCTTTCTGACGCTGATCATGAACATTTTTGCACTCTATATTGTTCGCAAATATCGGGAGCAGTACGACTGATGAGTGATACCAGCCTTTCTTCCAATTCAACAGGTGCCCCGATGAGTGCAAAACCAGCGCGCCGTGATATCGGCATCAAACGCCGCTACGCCTCTGAACGACGTTTCCGACTTTATGGCGTTCTGGCTATCTGCATCGGCGTCTTTTTCCTCTGCGCCTTGCTTTTTACCGTTTTTTCCAAAGGCTATACCGCTTTCTGGCAGACCACTGTCAGTATTCCGGTCATGCTGGAACAAAAAGTAATTGACCCGGGCAATAAGCGGGCAGAAGACCCGAATGTGCTGATAACCGCCAATTATCCGGTTTTGGTACGCAATGCTTTGGCCGAGCATTTGAAAGTTCCTGCAAGTGACAAATCCGCCATGCGTGAACTGGGCAAGTTCTATTCTGATGGTGTGCGCGTACAGCTGCGCCAGATGGTCATGGATAATCCGTCTCTGATCGGCACCACCCAGAATATCAATTTCCTTGCCAGTGCCGACATTGATTCTGCCTTTAAAGGCCAGATCGATCTGAGCGTTCCGGAAGCAAATCGTAAAGTTTCCGACCGTCAGGTAACATGGATGAACACACTTTCAGAAGAAGGTGTGATGGGTCAGAGTTTCAACAGTGGTCTCTTCACCTTTGGCGCATCCAGCCGCCCTGAAACCTCAGGTCTGGGTGTCGCCTTTGTCGGCTCACTTTACATGATGCTGATCGTGCTTGGCATCGCGCTGCCTGTAGGCGTTGCTGCTTCCATTTATCTGGAAGAGTTTGCCAAGAAAAACCGCTTTACCGATCTGGTGGAGGTCAATATCAACAATCTGGCAGCGGTTCCTTCCATCGTTTTTGGTCTGCTGGGGCTTGCTGTTTTCATCAACCTCTTCGGCCTTCCACGCTCGGCATCACTCGTGGGTGGCCTGGTGCTCTCGCTGATGACACTCCCAACCATCATCATTGCCACCCGTGCGGCACTCCGCGCTGTTCCACCATCTATTCGTGACGCAGCATTGGGTCTTGGCGCATCCAAAACCCAAATGGTATTCCATCATGTGCTGCCGCTGGCTGCGCCGGGCATCCTCACCGGCACCATTATTGGTCTGGCGCAGGCTTTGGGTGAAACTGCACCACTGCTTCTCATTGGTATGGTTGCATTCGTAGCCAACGTACCGGTTTCACCACTTGATCCTGCTACCGCGCTGCCGGTTCAGATCTTCATGTGGGCAAACGAAGCCGAGCGCGCCTTTGTGGAGCGCACATCCGGTGCCATCATTGTACTTCTGGCATTCTTGGCCATTATGAACATTGCTGCCATCATCCTGCGCCGTCGCTTCGAGCGTCGTTGGTAAGCGGAGCTTTAACGATGAATTATGTATCAGAACATCCTCAGGACAACACACCGGGAGTTAAAATGAACCTCAGCGCCCAACCAATCAAAATGCGCGGTGAAAAAGTCAGCGTATTTTATGGCGCCAAACAAGCGCTGTTCGGAGTTGACCTCGACATTCCTGAAAAAATGGTGACGGCTCTGATCGGCCCTTCGGGTTGCGGCAAATCCACATTCCTGCGTTCGCTTAACCGTATGAATGATACGATTGAAGGCTGCCGCGTAGAAGGCAAGATCACGCTCGATAATGAGGATATTTATGACCCGAAAATTGACGTAGTGGAGCTGCGTGCCCGCGTTGGCATGGTGTTCCAGAAGCCTAATCCGTTTCCAAAATCCATTTTCGACAATGTGGCTTATGGCCCGCGTATTCACGGCCTTGCCAAAGACCGCACCGATCTGGAAGAAACGGTTATTACGAGCCTGAAAAAAGCCAGCCTTTATGAAGAGGTCAAAGACCGTCTTCATGATGCCGGCACCGGCCTTTCCGGTGGTCAGCAGCAGCGTCTGTGCATTGCCCGCGCTATTGCGGTCAGCCCTGAAGTTATCCTCATGGACGAGCCTTGCTCGGCGCTTGATCCGATTGCGACCGCTAAGATCGAAGAACTGATCGACGAATTGCGCCAGAATTATACCATTGCAATCGTCACCCACTCTATGCAGCAAGCCGCGCGTGTTTCGCAAAAAACCGCCTTCTTCCATCTTGGCAATATTGTCGAGGAAGGCGAAACCGAAGCGATTTTCACCGCACCAAAAGAAAAACGGACACAGGACTACATCACCGGTCGCTTCGGCTGATTGTTGTTGCCTATACTTTTTTAAGAGGTTTTTTCATGCCTATAAAACACACTGTCCGCTCTTATGATGAAGAACTGAAATTTCTGGCCCATAAGATTGCCGAAATGGGCGGCCATGCCGAGCGTATGGTCGAGCAATCCATTGCCGCAATTGTCAATGCCGACCAAGAACTGGCTCAGCGCGTCATTGCAGACGATCTGTTTCTTGATGCAGCAGAACGCGAGATCGACGACAAGGCCATCACCATCATTGCCAAGCGTCAGCCAATGGCAATTGACCTGCGCGAAATCATCGGTGCCATCC
Organism: Pseudomonadota bacterium; assembly: GCA_023387715.1. GTDB lineage: Bacteria > Pseudomonadota > Alphaproteobacteria > Rhizobiales > Rhizobiaceae > Paenochrobactrum > Paenochrobactrum glaciei. Next base: position 6,406 of record JAEWHQ010000270.1, read on the forward strand.
GTATTTCCGCTGATCTGGAACGCGTTGGTGATTTGGGCAAAAATATTGCCAAACGTGTGGCGGCTGTTTCTGACACCCGCCAATCCGTCAAGCTCTATCGCGGCCTTGAAACCTTAGCTGAGCTGGCGCTCACCCAGCTGAAAGAAGTGCTCGACGCCTATGCCACCCGCTCGGTGGCACAGATCAACATTGTGCGTGACCGCGATGATGAAATCGATGCCATGTACACTTCGATCTTCCGCGAGCTTCTCACTTATATGATGGAAGATCCGCGCAATATTTCTTCCTGCACCCATTTGCTGTTCAGCGCCAAAAACATTGAACGCATCGGCGACCACGCCACCAATATTGCCGAGACGGTTTATTACATCGTCACCGGCCAGCAAATGCCGGCCGAGCGACCAAAGGAAGACCTCAGCCACGACATCATCGTGGATGAAGCCCGCAAGCCTTAAATAACCGGAAAGGCGGACAAGATTTTGATGAAAGTAATTGTCCGCCAACGGTTTTATATGCAGTTTTCAAGAGCGGTGCTCCCGCTCTGCACCCTAGTTTTGTCGCAATTTCAGCCTGCCAGACTTATATTACAACTGCATGGTCTGACTTTTGCGCCAATTGACTGAAGGAATCTCGTGATGTCACATGCTCCCAAAATTGCCGTCGTGGAAGATGAAGAAGCGCTTAGTGTATTGCTGCGCTATAATCTGGAAGCGGAAGGCTATCAGGTCACAACCATCATGCGCGGCGATGAAGCAGAAATTGCTTTACGCGAAGATGTGCCTGACCTGTTGATTTTGGATTGGATGCTTCCCGGAGTCTCCGGCATTGAACTATGCCGTCGCCTGCGCCAGCGCGCAGAGACCGAACGCCTGCCGATTATCATGCTGACAGCACGCGGCGAAGAAAGTGAACGCGTGCGAGGTCTGGCGGTTGGCGCGGATGACTATGTGGTCAAACCTTTCTCCACACCTGAGCTGATTGCCCGTGTCAAAGCCATGCTGCGCCGTGCCAATCCGAGCTTGCTCTCCCATGTGCTGAAAGTCGGCGATCTCATCCTCGACCGTCAGCAGCACCGTGTCTATCGTAAAGACAAGGAAGTGCATCTGGGACCGACAGAATATCGCCTGCTTGAATATTTCATGATGGCACCAGGGCGCGTGTTTTCCCGCAGCCAATTGCTGGATGGTGTCTGGGGTGCTGATATTTACGTTGATGACCGTACCGTGGACGTTCATATCGGACGCCTGCGCAAAGCCATTAACCCGAATGGTTCCACCGACCCGATCCGAACTGTGCGTGGCGCAGGATATTCCTTCGGTTAGGGTTTTAAGGCGGCAGTTCGATTAAATCGGCTGCCGCTTTTTCGAATCGATATCTGTCCTGTAAATCATGGTTTTGGAGAAAACATTAAAAACGGATCAATTCTCACGCAAAGTTACAATTTAAGCATAAAGTTGAGAATAATGGCCGGAACCATAATTGCAAAAACCCGTTAGCGGTTTTGAAGACGGTCTTGCTTAAGTCTGCGTTAAACCAAACGAAACTGCCCCGCCTCTCAATGTTTGCCTGAAAAGGCTGTAACTCAGGGGCTTTTAAAGCAAGCTGCATGAAAATGCGTCGCAGCATCAGTCAAAGCTTTTTAAGAAAATATTAATATAAATAAAGTTTCATCAGGCCTGCATCCCGATAAACTTCGCGTCTTTTAGTCGTTCGTTCACGAATTTATTGTAACTGTGACATTTGACCCACAGGTTCGAATGCGGTTAAAAAATCACACGGATCCACGAAAGACAAAGTTAAAAGCTTTGGGCAAGCACCATAGCACCCCCAAACTTTAGTGCCTGATATAGGATTAAACTGATGAAACACATGTTCTCTGGTCATTCGGCAAAGTTTGCCCTGACAATGGCAATGCTGGCGGCATCAGTAATTGTATCGGGCTGCAACACCACCGATCAGACAGCGGCGCTTAAAAGCGCCAAGCAATCAAAAATTGCCAGTGCCGATAAAGGCAATGTCATGAATATCAATGGTGTGAAAACTTATACCTACACTGCCAAAGACCGTGAGTGCCTGGAACGTGCCATGTTCTTTGAAGCCAACCGTTCCAGTCAGGATGGCCTCGTGGCTGTCGGCACAGTGGTAATTAACCGCCTGTTGTCAAAACAATATCCTGATACGATTTGTGGCGTTGTCGGACAGAAAAACCAGTTTGCGCCGGGTGTCCTTACCCGCAAAATGAACTCCAAGGCTCTGCCGGATGTCCAAAAAGCGGCTGATGATGTATTGAAGGGCAAGCGCCATCCGGCTGCTAAAAATTCAATGTTCTTCCACACAGCCGGTTTGAAATTCCCTTACAAAAATATGCATTATGTACTGGTCGCCGGTGGCAATGCTTTCTATGAAAAACGCAACAAAGACGGCTCCCTGCAAGCGCCTGTTCCGACTGAACCATATAATCTTGCGATGATCTACACACCGCAAAATCAGGCTTTGCCAAATGGCAAAGCATATAATGTAACAGCACCACAGAC
>JAEWHQ010000339.1 GCA_023387715.1 Pseudomonadota bacterium
TTTTGAGCAAAATGGAAGCGGTACAAACATCGCTGAACGGGCTTGATCTATCCGCCATGCCGGAGCCGGACAGCGAAGAAGAACCAACCATTGCCATGCTGATTAAAGGCGTTGAAGATAAGCCGGAAATTATGGCCGTTCTCAATCAGCATGCGCTTTCAGCCAGTGATTATATCACCGGTTATTTTGCTCTGATGAGCGGTCTGGCTGGTGCCGAGGCTGAAGACGAGGAACAAATGGTTGATGAACTCAAAGGCATCAATCCGGAACATGTGGAATTTGCCAAGACCTATCAGGAGCGTATCCTGCAATTACTCGGCGAATAAGCTTCAACAAAAAGCCGTCCTGAAAATGTTTCAGGACGGCTTTTTCATTGTCATAGTTCGATTATCAGCGGGCTCGCAAGAGCCGAAGCGCATTCATGGTTACCAGAACAGTTGCGCCCGTATCGGCCAGAATAGCAGGCCAGAGACCTGTAATCCCCAGCACAGTTGTTACCAAAAACACAAGCTTCAACCCAAGAGCAATTGTGATGTTCTGAAAGATGTTGCGCATGGTACGCTTGGAAAGCTCCACCATTTCCGCCACATCCGACACGCGGCCATGCAAGACAGCCGCATCGGCGGTTTCCAGCGCCACATCTGTGCCGCCGCCCATCGCAATGCCGACATCAGCCGTCGCAAGTGCTGGCGCATCATTGATACCGTCACCCACTTTGGCAATGATCAGGCCTTCTTTTTGCAAGTCGGCAATGATCTTCTGCTTGTCTTCCGGCAGCAATTCAGCCCGCACTTCAATGCCGATATCACGTCCGACAGCTTCCGCGGTGCGGCGATTATCGCCGGTCAGCATGATGGTGCGGATCCCTGAAGCATTCAAACGCTTCAGACCGGCAATCGCATCGGCACGCGGCTCATCACGCATGGCAATCGCACCAGCGATTTTGCCATCAGCAACCAGCACAGAGACAGTTTTACCATCATCATTGAGTGCTGCGAGCTTGGCTGCAAATGCATCACTCATCGTAGCCTGAGCGCGTGCAGCCTTGGCCGACCCTAAGAACAACTCCATGCCCTGCGCCTGACCTGCCACGCCCTTGCCGCCAAGCGCCTTACCTTGCATCACGTCCGGCCATGTCAGATTGCGCGCTTCTGCGGCACTGACAATGGCAATTGCCAGCGGATGGCTGGAGCCTGCATCAAGGGCAGCCGCCAAGCGAAGCACATCATCTTCCGGCAACTCGCCGGCAACCACATCGGTTACTTTAGGCTTGCCTTCGGTCAATGTTCCGGTTTTGTCAAAAGCAGCAGCGGTGATTTTTCCGATGGTTTCCAGCACCGAGCCACCCTTCATCAACAACCCGCGCTTAGCGCCCGATGAAAGCGAAGCGGCAATTGCCGCCGGTGTTGAAATCACCAATGCACAAGGGCAACCGATCAGCAAAATTGCCAGGCCTTTATAGACCCACTCATTCCAGCTGCCGCCAAAAAACAGTGGCGGAATGATTGCAACCAAAGCTGCCACCACAACAACGCACGGCGTATAATAAGTAGAAAAGCGGTTGATAAAGCGCTCGGTCGGGGCTTTGGCATCCTGTGCCTCTTCCACCAGCTTGACCACACGGGCAATGGTATTGTCAGCTGCGGCGGCGGTGACACGCACACGCAAAACGCCATCGCCATTAATCGTACCGGCAAAGATATTTTCACCTTCACCTTTATTAACCGGCGTGCTTTCACCGGTGACAGGCGCTTCATCAATGGCACTCTCACCAGCGATAATTTCACCATCCGCCGGAATACGATCCCCCGGACGCACAACAATCATCTGACCTGGCTGCAATTGATCAGCAGGCACTTCAACCGTGCCGGAACCCTGCTCCAAATAAGCAATTTTAGGCACCAGATCGCTCAACGACTGAATGCTGGCACGCGCCTTACCGGCTGCCACACCTTCCAGCAGCTCCCCCACCAGAAAGAGAAACACAACGGCTGCGGCTTCTTCTGCGGCACCGATAAAGATCGCGCCAATAGCAGCAATCGTCATCAGCATCTCAATAGAAAATACCGTGCCGTTTAATGCACCCATCACGGCACGGCGGGCAATTGGCACCAGTCCCAAAAGCATTGCGGCCAGAAACGCATAAAGTGCGACAGGCGGATAAATAAGGCCAATAATATAAGCGGCAACCAAACCGCCACCACTGATAAACATCAGTCTGGCTTTAGCTGTCTGCCACCATTTTGGCGGCGCTTTTTTAACCACGGCTGCAACGGGTGCTGCGGCATGAGTGTGGTCGTGGTCGTGGTCGTGGTCGTGGTCGTGGTCGTGACAATGTGCCTGCGTCTTTAACTTGGCAAGCGATGCATCAGCCGGAGCAATTTTATAGCCCAGATTTTGCACTTTTTTTATGATCTCAGCATCAAGGTTGCCCGCAGTGCTGATGGTCATCGAACCATTGGTGACGGACACAGAAACCGCCTCAACGCCTTTAATGCGGCGCATTGCTGTTTCAACTTTACCGGCACAAGAGCCGCAATCCATGCCCTCGATCTGAAAGCGTTTTTCAATCACATTATTTGTCTGTGGTGCATCGCGGCTGACTTTATAGCCAAGACTCTGCACTTTCTTGATGATTTCTGCATCGCGGTCACCCTGATAGCTGACCTTCATCGACCCACTGGTCACCGACACCGAAACATCTTCCACGCCTTCAACACGGCGCACGGCGGTGTCAATTTTGGTTGCGCAGGACGCACAATCCATACCTTCAATCTGATAGCGGATTTGTTGGCTGTTTCCGCTCGAATCCCCTGCCATAATGACTGCTCCTTGAATCTCAATTAAAGAGAGCTTACTTCCTCTAGTGACTAGAGGAGCAAGAGCAAAAATGAAAAATTTCACCATTGGGGAAGTTTCTTCGGCAAGCGGCGTCAAAATACCGACAATCCGCTATTATGAGCAGTCCGGTCTCATTCCTGTTCCTGATCGTACTGAAGGCAATCGTCGCCTTTATGAGCAGGCGGACATCCGCCGCCTGATTTTTATCAGACATTCGCGCGAGCTTGGCTTTGAAGTGGATGCCATCCGTGCGCTTCTGCAATTGCAGGATAATCCAGATCAGCCTTGCACGGTTGCGGATCAGCTGGCGCGTGAAAGGCTGATTGATGTGCAGCAGCGCATTGCAAAACTTAACGCCCTACAAGCAGAGCTGCAAAAAATGCTGGAAGGCTGCGCCCATGGCCGTGTGGATGAATGCCGCGTCATTGAAGTTTTAAGCAATCATGACGAGTGCATTCACCATCAGGCTTTATGATTTACGTTTAAAAATCATATCCTTTGCCGCCAGAACCGCACCGGCTGTAATGAGCAAACAAGCAGCCAGAATACGCCAGCTTGGCTCTGCCGCCCCCGCCACAATCAACACAAGCGTGGATAATAAAGGGGCTGCATAGCTGGCAGCGCCCAAAACCTGAATATTGCCGCGCTTGACGCCGTAATCCCATGCGTAAAAGGCAGCCCCCACCGGCAGAAGCCCCAAGCCCACAATAGCAATCCACTGGCTGGTCGTTTCCGGCCAGACGGTTTGCTCCAGCAGCAAATGACATAAAAACGACAATAGCGCGGTCGCTACACAAAAGCCTGTGACCGCATCAGTCGGCACTTGTTTGAAACGGCGTGACAGCAACGAATATGTTGCCCATGTCACCGCGCAAAGGGCTGCCATCAGATAGCCAAAACCGTAGCGCGCCTCAAATCCAACGCCGCCGCCTTTGGTGACAACCAGCACCATGCCGCCAAGCCCGAGCAGCGTTCCGGCAATGTGATAGTATTTAAGCTTTTCACCCGGCATCAATGCCGAGCCAACCACAATCAGCAGCGGCCAGAGATAAGCAATCAAGCTGGCATCCACCGGCGGTGCATTACGCAAAGCAGTAAAATATAAAAAGTGATAGCCAAACAGCCCGACCACCCCCACCAGCCACACAATTGCGGGCTGGCGAAGATTTTTAATCGCTTGTGGCCGCCAGATCCAGGATAGAATCCCCAGACAAGCCCCAATCGCAAAAGTCATTGCTGAAAGCTGAAATGGCGGTACCTGACCTGACCCAGCCGTGAATAAAGCGAGCAAAGCCCACATAATAATGGCTGCAAAGCCAACCAGTGTTGCCACGTCCCCTCCCGTTTCAATTCACACTGACCGCTATCCCCCGCTCTTCACAGTTATCCTGCTTTGAGTGCGATCAGTTTACTTTCTCAAAACGCATGGCTGAAACTTTAACTGTTCCTATTTTTGTGCCAATCCGCGCTTCGACCGGAGCATAAATGCCTGAATTACCCAGTGATGCAAAACTTATACTGATCTTGCTCTTGTTCGCCAGATAATTAATTGATTCTTTGTCCTTTTGATAACCAGCAACCGGCACAAAGCGTGCAATACATTCAACCGTCGCACCTTTAAAACCCTTAGTGGAATATTTGCCCGTGCCTGAATAGCTCAAACGTAAATCTGCACGCGTCTGTCCGTCGAAGGTTTTCAGCGTTTGCGCACACACATCCTTTGGCGATTTCGCTTTAATCATCATAGCTGAAATCGGGTCGGTGATGTTTTTAAGCTGCGCAGGCGTTAGCTCCACCCAAGGATCGCGCTTTTTCACCGGCGGCGAA
>JAEWHQ010000114.1 GCA_023387715.1 Pseudomonadota bacterium
GGCAAGGGACGGATTAATCACAAGATCTTCCACATAGCCGATCAGACGGTGATTGGCTAATTCGTCCACCGTTTGCGGCAGGCCATGTTCAGCCAGATAATCTTTATGCGCATAAAGGCCGAGCGTATAATCAACCAGCTTTCTGGCTACCAAACGCCCTTGATCGGGGCGCTCCACCGTGATGGCAATATCGGCTTCGCGGCGCGAAAGCGAAAAAGAGCGGGGCACCGGCACCAGCTGAACGGTCAGATCAGGATATTGTGCGGTAAGTTTGGCAAGGCGTGGCGCCAGAAAGGTAACACCGAAACCATCGGGAGCACCAATGCGCACCGTGCCTGCCACCGCAATATCGGCATTGCCGACATGGGCGCGTGCGGCCAGCATTTCAGCTTCCATACGTTCTGCCGCCAGCAAAAATTCTTCTCCCGCCTGTGTCAGGCTGGAGCCGTTGGTGCGTCTGGAAAGCAGCGTGGTGGATAGGGCAGTTTCCAAAGCGGTGAGGCGCCGCGCCACCGTTGTGTGGTTAATACCAAGCCTGCGCGCCGCGCCTAAAATCTGGCCGGAGCGGGCGACTGCCAAAAAAATGCGAATATCATCCCAGTTCATAAAATCACTATTACTATAGTTTTTGCACAACGGATACTCTTTTTGAGTAGTTGCAAATGTTATTTTGCAGAGCGATGATGAGGTTAAGCGGTTTATCGGACTCATTGTGAACGATAGCCGGTTTTGAGATTTTTCAGGGAGGTCTTCGATGTTGAAATACGGCCATTTTATCAACGGTAAGAACGTTGAAGGTAAAAGCGGACGCACCACTGAGGTGTTCCAGCCGCTTGACGGCACTGTGCGCGGCACAGTTGCTCTGGCAACCAAAGATGAAGTACGCGCAGCTGTAGAAAATGCAAAAGCAGCACAGCCTGCTTGGGCAGCTACCAACCCGCAGCGCCGTGCACGCGTATTGCGTAAGTTCCTTGAACTGGTTGAAGCTGAATATGACAGCCTGGCAGAATTGCTTGCCCGTGAACACGGCAAGACCATTCCTGATGCCAAGGGCGACATTCAGCGCGGTCTTGAAGTTATCGAATTCTGCCTTGGTGCACCGCACCTGATGAAAGGTGAATTCACCGATTCAGCCGGTACCGGCATTGATACATATTCCATGCGTCAGCCTTTGGGCGTTGTTGCAGGTATCACCCCGTTCAACTTCCCTGCGATGATCCCGCTGTGGAAAGCCGGTCCTGCGATTGCTTGCGGTAACGCATTCATCCTGAAGCCTTCAGAACGTGATCCGGGCGTGCCGATGCGTTTGGCAGAACTGTTCCTGGAAGCTGGTCTTCCTGCAGGTATCTTCAACGTCGTCAATGGTGACAAAGAATCCGTTGATGCGCTTCTTGATGACCCGGATGTAAAAGCAATCGGCTTTGTTGGTTCCACACCAATTGCTCATTACATCTACTCCCGCGGTTGCGCAAACGGCAAGCGCGTCCAGTGCTTCGGCGGCGCGAAAAACCACATGCTGATCATGCCTGATGCAGATATGGATCAGACTGTAGATGCTCTGATCGGTGCCGGTTACGGTTCTGCCGGTGAGCGTTGCATGGCGATCTCCGTTGCTGTTCCTGTTGGTGAAGAAACCGCAGAACGCCTGATGGAAAAACTGATCCCGCGCGTTGAAGCTCTGCGCGTTGGCCCGTCAACCGATGGCACAGCAGATTACGGTCCGCTGGTAACACAGGCAGCTGTTGATCGCGTTCGCGGTTATGTAGATGCAGGCGTTAAAGAAGGTGCGAAGCTCGTTGTTGACGGCCGCGACTTCAAAATGCAAGGCTATGAAAAAGGCTTCTATCTGGGCGGTTGCTTGTTCGACCACGTCACACCGGATATGTCGATCTACAAAGAAGAAATCTTCGGCCCTGTTCTCGCTGTTGTGCGTGCGAAGAATTATGAAGAAGCTTTGGCTCTGCCAAATGATCACGAATATGGTAACGGTGTTGCGATCTTCACCCGTGATGGTGATGCAGCGCGTGACTTTGCTGCTCGCGTTCAGGTTGGTATGGTTGGTATTAACGTGCCAATTCCTGTTCCAATCGCTTACTACACCTTCGGCGGCTGGAAAGGTTCAGGCTTCGGCGATTTGAACCAGCACGGTACTGATGCATTCCGCTTCTACACCAAGACCAAAACAGTGACTTCACGTTGGCCGTCAGGTGTTAAAGATGGTGCGGAATTCGTTATCCCGACCATGAACTAATTCTATCTGCTTTGCATGTCCTCGCCGTTTCACGGCTGCGGGCATGCGGCGGGTGTTAAAAATGGTATGGAATTCGTTATCCCAACCACGAACTAAGTTTGTTTGCTTTGCATGTTCTTAGCCTTTTATGGTTGCAGATATGCGAGCGAAAAACAAAAAAGCCCCGTCAGTTATGGCGGGGCTTTTTATTTTCATTATTTTTCACTTGCAGGAATTCAGCGTAGGCATAACACTGGATATTGATTGATCTTATCACACCGCAAAATTAAACCGGATGGTATGATGCAGCAGAAAGCCGATGTTTCAGGTGAAAAAGAAAATGCTTTTTCATCAAAAAGATATGATGATGCGCGTAAGGCTGAATCGGAAGATATACTGGCTCGCATAAAATCAGAAACCGGCTCTGGTGCGAGGGGTGTGATCACGCGAAGCTTTCATCGTGGTCGGGAACACTTGAAAGCAAGTGAACTTGATCATCAGGATCGGGTTGAAGTCTGGGCAACGCGCACCGGACGGATACTGGGTCTGATACTTATGCTGGCCATGATGGTGTGGCTGGTTCTCTATCTGTTGCAAGCCTGAACCGGATATTAAAATGCCAAATACAACTGCTGCTGATAATACTGCCGTTATTGTAATCTCAAGCCATGTCGTGCGTGGTTCTGTCGGCAACCGTGCCGCGGTTTTTGCCCTTGAAACGCTGGGGCATCCGGTCTGGGCTGTGCCGACGGTTATTTTGCCGTGGCATACCGGCCATGGCCCTGCGGGTCGCATTGTGCCGGAAGTGCAGCAGTTTAAGCAATTGATGGAAGATATGGAACGCGCGCCGTGGCTTGGTGAAGTCGGTGCTGTTTTAACCGGTTACTTAGGCAATGCCGAACAGGCAAAAGCCGCAGCCAAACTGATCAAGGCGATTAAAGCACGTAATCCGCAGGCACTTTATTTGTGCGATCCGGTGATTGGTGACCGTGAAGGGCTTTATGTGCCAGAGGCAACCGCCGCAGCGATCCGTGATGAATTATTGCCGCTTGCCGATATTGCTACACCGAACCGTTTTGAGCTTGCATGGCTGAGCGGTGTGGAGCCGGAAAACAATGAAAAACTGATGGAAGCAGCGCTGGATTTAGGTCCTTCACGCATGTTGGTGACATCCTCTTTTGGCATGTTGAATGGCTCGACCGGCAATCTTCTGCTGACAGATGACCATGCTTATATGGCTGAACATCGCCATGTGGAAGGCCCGACCAACGGCATGGGTGATCTGACAGCAGCACTTTTCCTTGCTCGTATTCTCGATGGGATGACGGATGAAAAAGCGCTGCAAACCACAACCGCATCAGTGTTTGAAATTATGGTGCGTGCCGCAAAGCGTGGTGCAGACGAGCTGATGCTTGAAGCGGATGCTGCCAGCCTGTCTTCGCCTATGGCGATGGTGCAAATGCGTCAGCTGATGCATCCGGGTAAAAATTTGCGCGCATAGGGCGGGATTTCTGGCTTGTAAAAAAATAACGCTGCTTGTGTTATTTTATTGATCTTGAATATCGATAGGGATATTTGAGAGGGATGGCAGATCTTCCAGACACACTCCTCAATGGCTATCGTAATTTCATGAACAATCATTTTGCTCATGAAACAGCCCGTTATCGTGAGCTTGCTGACCTTGGTCAGACACCTCAGACCCTTGTTATTGCGTGTTGCGACTCGCGCGCGGCACCAGAAATTATTTTTGATACCGCTCCGGGTGAAATTTTTGTTTTGCGCAATGTCGCAAACCTGATGCCGCCTTATACGCCGGATGGTGAATATCATGCAGCCTCTGCGGCGCTTGAATTTGCAGTCCAAAGCCTCAAGGTCAAACATATTGTTGTGCTTGGGCATGGTCGTTGCGGTGGTATTAAAGCGGCATTGTCGCCGGATCATGCACCATTGTCGCCGGGTGATTTCATCGGCAAATGGATGAGCTTGCTGGCACCGGCTGCTGAAAATGTTATCGCGAATACAATGATGACTGACAGTGAACGTCACACGGCTCTGGAGCGTATTTCCATCCGTTATTCAATCCAGAACCTGCGTACTTTCCCGTGCGTGGATATTCTGGAGAAGAAGGGACGCATCAGCCTGCATGGCGCATGGTTTGATATTTCAACCGGTGAATTGTGGGTAATGAATAAAGAAACCGGCGATTTCAAACGCCCGGATATTGATGATCCGTTTATTATTCCGGCACCGGCTGCCGAACAGTCAGCTTCTTAAAAATTAAGTCCAGAAAAAAGCCCGCCGGAATGATCTTCCGGCGGGCTTTTTTGTTTTTAGATCGCGTGACGATTATTTGCCGTCAATTGCCTTGCCCATAATGGCAATGGACTGCTGATAAACGGTGGCCGCATTCCAGCCCTGAATGGCGCCATAGTTTGGCTCACCCTGCTGGTAGCCTGCACCGCGTTTCCAGCCGTGACCGACGAGGAAGTTTGCAGTGGAAGCCAGAGCATCAGCTTTGGAGTTGATCATGTCGATATGGCCGCTGCCATCACCGTCAACGCCGTATTTCAGCACGTTCAATGGCAGGAACTGGGTCTGGCCGATTTCACCATGCATCGCGCCGATTGCATTTGGATTGAGGTCTTTATTGTCAATCAGCTTGAGGGCTGCATAAAGCTGTTCGGTGAAGAATGCTGAACGGCGGCAGTCATAAGCAAGGGTTGCGACAGCTGAAAGTGTGTGCTGCTTGCCAAGATAGCTGCCGAAACCGGTCTCCATACCCCAGATCGCCAGAAGCGGGCCGGCAGGTACGCCGTAACGCTTTTCAATATTGGCAAACAGCGCAGCATTTGCCTGCTTGTGTGCTTTACCGCGCTTGATAATTGCGTCCGAGCCACGCTTCTGCATGAACTCATTCAGGGAAAGCTTGAAGCTTTTCTGATTGCGGTCTGCATTGATGGTTGCAGTTGCATATTTGGTGTTGGCCAATGCATTGACGCCAGCTTTGCCAATACCGCGGGACGGGGCTTCAGCCATGGTTTGCTTCAGCCATGCATTATAACCAGCAGCATTGTTGCCGCATTGTGCTGCATTGGCAGCACCTGATCCAATGACACCAGCAACCAGAAGAGCGGCCGCAGCAACCGAGAATTTACCTGTGGCAGACAATGCCATTAGAATCTCCTGAATAATGATTCGAGTTAATGTTGAAATTGATATCACATGAACAAATATCGTGATCAATGCATCATCAATTTCAGCTTATACTTTTGTTTCGGGGGTATTAATCCTAAAAATAAGGCAGTTATAGCCGGTTCGTGGCATTTTTGGGCTTTGCACTGCGTTATGCAGTGCTGAAAAGCAGAATTAGGCTCACCTGTTGCATATATGTTTAAGGGCAGGTTTTTAAGGAATTCTTGACTCAAAGACATTTTTACGCTTTAAGCGGAGCTGTTCTGCAAACATGATTATTTGTTTGAGCCGCCGACCGGGACCCGCAATGGTATAAAACGATCCCGGAGGTACACATCCGACAGCGCGATGCGCCCTCGGGTGTCGTTTCGCTTTGGCTGCTTTTTCATTTGTCTTTCGGGCGCATAACAACCATTCTGCGGGTGTTTATCGTAATGCTTGCCGGAACTGTAAGGAAAAAGAATGTTTGAATCACTTCAGGAGCGCTTAGGCTCTATTCTCAACGGTCTGACCGGACGCGGCGCTCTTTCTGAAAGCGACGTATCGGCAGCCCTGCGTGAAGTGCGACGTGCGCTGATTGAAGCTGACGTGTCGCTGGAAGTTGTTCGTTCTTTTACCGATAAAGTTCGTGAAAAAGCTGTCGGCGCAGAAATTCTCAAAAGCATTAAACCGGGTCAGATGGTCGTTAAGATCGTTCATGATGAACTGGTTGAAATGCTCGGCACCGAAGGTGTCTCGATTGACCTGAATGCACCGGCGCCGGTTGTCATTATGATGGTCGGTTTGCAAGGCTCGGGTAAAACCACCACGACCGGTAAACTTGCCAAGCGTTTGAGTGATCGCCAGCGCAAAAAAGTGCTGATGGCATCGCTTGATACGCGCCGTCCTGCGGCGCAAGAGCAGCTGCGCCAGCTTGGTGAGCAGGTCAGCGTTGACACATTGCCGATTATTGCCGGTCAGTCACCGGTTGATATTGCTGCGCGTGCCGTACAGGCTGCAAAGCTTGGCGGACATGATGTTGTAATCCTCGATACGGCAGGTCGTACACATATTGACGAGCCGCTGATGGTGGAAATGGCCGAAATTCGTGCCGCTTCCAACCCACATGAAATTTTGCTGGTTGCTGATAGTCTTACCGGTCAGGACGCCGTTAATCTGGCGCGCAATTTTGATGAGCGCGTGGGTATTACCGGTATCGTTCTCACCCGTATGGATGGTGATGGTCGCGGTGGTGCAGCTCTTTCGATGCGCGCTATTACCGGCAAGCCGATCAAAGCGATTGCAACCGGTGAAAAGATGGATGCTCTGGAAGAGTTTCATCCAAAGCGTATTGCCGACCGTATTCTTGGTATGGGCGACATTGTCAGTCTCGTTGAAAAAGCTGCCGAAACCATTGATGCCGAAAAAGCGGCGGCAATGGCGAAGAAAATGCAGTCCGGCAAATTTGATCTTAACGATCTTGCTGATCAGCTTGGCCAGATGAAAAAGCTCGGCGGCATGGGCGGTATCATGGGTATGATGCCGGGCATGGGCAAGGCAAAAGATCAGATGGCTGCTGCCGGTCTGGATGATAAGCTTTTTGACCGCCAATTGGCAATCATCAGCTCAATGACCAAAGCCGAGCGCGCAAACCCTGATTTGCTGAAGCATAGCCGCAAGCAGCGCATTGCCAAAGGTTCGGGCACCAATGCTGCTGACATCAACAAGCTTTTGAAAATGCACCGTCAGATGGCTGATATGATGAAAGCCATGGGCAAGGGCGGCAAAGGCGGCCTGATGAAGCAGATGATGGGCGGCCTTGCCGGCAAAATGGGGCATGGTGGTCTCGGTGGCGGTATGGGCGGCATGGGTGGTTTGCCTGATCTGTCCAACATGGATCCGAAGCAGCTCGAAGCGCTTCAAAAACAAGCAGAAGCCGCAGGCCTGACCAAAGGTGGTCTTCCGGGTCTTGGTGGTGGTTTACCAGGGCTTGGCGGCCCTAAATTGCCTGGTCTTGGTGGCGGCCTTCCGGGCTTACCAAAGAAGAAGTGAGTATGATGAGCGAAGCAAATACAACTCCTGCTGAGTTACTCGCACTGCGTGGCTCAATCGATAATATTGATGCAGCCCTTATTCATATGCTGGCCGAGCGTTTTCGCTGCACCAAAGCCGTCGGCATTTTGAAAGCTGAACAGGGGCTGGCCGCTGCCGACCCTGAACGTGAAAAGCGTCAGGTGGCGCGTCTACGTGCCCTTGCACAAGATTCAAACCTTGATCCCGATTTTGCTGAAAAATTTCTCAACTTCATCGTGAAAGAAGTTATTCGGCATCATGAACATACCGCCGCTAACCACGGTGAAAACTAAACTGCTGCTAGCTGTAGCATAACATTGTTCTGCCCTGACGGTCAGATCTCTTATTTACTCTAAGGAAAAAAACTATGTCCCTTAAAATTCGTTTGGCACGTGCCGGTTCTAAAAAGCGTCCTTACTACCACATCGTAGTTGCAGATGCCCGCAGCCCGCGCGACGGCCGTTTCCTCGAAATCATCGGTTCATGGAACCCGATGCTTGCTAAAGACGCAGAGCGCGTAAAAGTTGACGGCGAACGCGCTGCTCATTGGCTCGGTCACGGTGCACAGGCAACCGACCGCGTATTGCGCTTCTTGGATCAGGCTGGCGTTTCCAAGCGTGATACCCGGAACAACCCAACCAAGGGTCTCCCAGGCAAAAAAGCTCAGGAACGTTTGGCAATGGCTAAGCAGGCTGAAGAAGAAGCTGCTGCAAAGGCCGCTGAAGCAGCTGCAGCAGCAGCCGCACCAGCTGAAGAAGCTGCAAGCGAATAATTTGCATGAAGGATTAGGGCCGAGAGCGAAATTTCGCATAAAGCCTGATCTTTTATACAGATTTGCATGAAGAATATGAAAGCGGCAGATTTTCTGCCGCTTTTCTTTTGCGCTTTTCAGTTTAAACTCAATGTCCTATAGCTTGAACACTGAACCGGATTAATTTTTTTATTGGTTGATAAAACAAGCGCTTTATCAGGAGATATAGATGTCCACTGCGATGACTGCGTCCCGTTCCCGATTTTCCCGTCTGGCTTTATTTCTCGGCCTTGCGATTTTAATGCCACTATTGTCCGCTTGCGGTTTCAACACGATCCCGACCAATGAAGAAAAGGCCAAGGCCGCGTGGAGTGAGGTACTCAACCAGTACCAACGCCGTACCGACCTGATCCCGAATTTGGTGGAAACCGTGAAGGGCTATGCCGCGCATGAGCAGGAAACACTGACCGCAGTGATTGAAGCCCGCTCAAAAGCAACATCTGTGCAATTGAGCCCTGAAATGCTCAATAATCCGGAAATGTTCAAACAGTTTCAGGACAATCAGGCCAATTTGAGCAGTGCATTGTCGCGCTTGATGGTTGTGGTTGAAAAATATCCTGATCTGAAAGCCAATCAGAACTTCTTGGCTTTGCAGTCACAGCTGGAAGGCACTGAGAATCGGATTGCTGTTGCCCGCCGTGATTATATTGAAGCGGTTCGCGTTTATAATACTGGCTTAAAAACCATGCCGACAATGCTGTGGAAGATGTTCTGGTTCCGCGATAGTGAACCAATGCCGACTTTCAGCATTGACGCAGCCAGCCAGCAGGCACCAAAGGTCAATTTCTGATTATTTGTTGACTGTTTGAATGTCGGGTGATCGTTGAATGACTGCTTCATGCACCATATTTCATCAACGGCTGAGCCAACTGGCCAGTTTATCTGGCCTGTTGCTGCTGCTTGTCTGGAGTGCGTTTTGCGTAAACGCAACGGCTGCATGGGCACAGGTAAGCTCTTCACCTGAACTGCTACTCACAGGGCGTGTGGTTGATGCGGCCAATGTGATTGATCCGCAAACACGCGCCCAGCTGGTTGCAAAACTTGCCGATTTTGAAAAGACATCATCCGATCAGGTGGTGGTGGTGACAGTGCCGAGCCTCAAGGGTTCGGATATTGAAACCTATTCCAATCAGCTGTTTCGGGCATGGTCACTAGGGCAAAAGCAAGAAAATAACGGTCTTTTGTTGGTGGTTGCCCCTAATGACCGCAAAGTGCGGCTTGAAGTTGGCTACGGGCTTGAAGGCATCATGACCGATGCGCTTTCAAGCGTCATTATTCAAACAATCATTTTGCCGGCTTTTCGTGATGGCGACTATTCCGGCGGTATCGCCAAAGGCGTTGAAGGTATCATTGCTGTTCTTTCGGGTGATGGTGCAGAGCTGGAAGCGCGCGCCAAACGCAACGCGAAAACTGCTACAGATAATGTCGATTGGCTGGAAGTCATTTTCCTGATTTTCTGGATCAGTATCTTTTTTGGTGGCTTCGGCATGGCGGTTTTGGTGCCGATTTTCGGACAGAAAATTGCTCCCGGCCGTTATGAATGGCTTGGCATGACCTTTGACATGCGCTCGCAGGGCGGATCCGGCGGCGGACGGTCGGGCCGCGGCGGTGGTTTTGGTGGAGGCTTCGGCGGCGGCAGTGGTGGCGGTGGTTTTTCCGGTGGTGGCGGATCATCGGGCGGCGGCGGCGCCTCGGGCAGTTGGTAGTGGATAAGTTTTGATGAGCAATCACACATATCATCATGTTGACGAAGCTGGCCATAAGCGCATCAGCGCGGCAATTGCAGCAGCAGAAAAAGGCACAAGCGGTGAAATTTATGCCGTGCTGGCACGCCGCAGTGATGATTATTTCTTCGCTGCGGGCTTTGTGTTTACCTGTGGCATTTTATTGAGCGCCGTCGTAATGGCCTTTCTGGCGCATTATTATTGGTTTGATATTGCCCTTCCACGTTTTGGCTTGGCAATTCTGGGTGCATTCATCTGCGCGATGTTACTGTTGTGGTTTTTTCCAAGCTTACGCGTTTTACTGGTGCCGCGCCGTATTCTTTATAAGCGCGCGCATCTCAATGCGATGCAGCAGTTTTTAGCGCGTAATGTGCATCTGACTTCACAACGTACCGGTATTTTGCTGTTTGTTTCTTTGGCTGAACATTATGCAGAAGTGGTTGCTGATGCTGGTATTCATGTAAAGGTCGATCAAGCAGAATGGAATGCAATTGTTGGCGTGCTGATGCGACACGCCAAAAGAGGCGCGGTGAGTGATGGTTTTGTGGAGGCGATTGCGCTTTCAGGGCAATTGCTCAAAAACCATTTTCCTGATGACGGAAACAGTAAAAACGAGCTGGAAGACAAACTGGTCGAACTGTAAGACCTGTCTTAGCAAAATGGTCCGGCTCAGCCGAAAACAGGTTAGGAATATTTTTTGGTTGAGTTGGAACGAGCGGCGTCACGCGTCATAGAGACACCTAAACGCGGCATCTGGGGTTGGATGTTGTTTGATTGGGCAGCACAGCCGTTTTTCACTGTTGTGACCACTTTTATTTTCGGCCCTTATTTCATTGCTCGCATGGCGGAAGATCCGGCACAAGGTCAAGCCGCATGGGGCTATGGCGTGGCAATCGCCGGATTTATCATTGCTGTTCTGTCGCCTGTTCTGGGTGCGGTTGCTGATAAAACAGGTGCGCGCAAACCGTGGATCAGCTTTTTTGCAGCGATTAAAATAATCAGCTTAAGCA
>JAEWHQ010000123.1 GCA_023387715.1 Pseudomonadota bacterium
ACCTAATGCGCCAGCCCATGAGCTTTTCATGGCATTTGTATCAATAAGCCCGCGTTCAACAATTTGCAGCGCGGCAATCAGCTCTTTGCGGAACATGTCCTTGCGCGTTGCCATAAAAGCTTTGGTGCCAAGCACTTCAAATGCATTATAAGGGATTTTCACGCCGCCAAAGCCGGATTCACGCCCCCATACAGCCAGCAAGGTTTGTTTTGGCACGCCATATTGCTTCTCAATAGCCCCAAGCACCGAGCCATATTGTTTCAGCCGCGCCTGCCCGCCTTGGGTCAGTTGCTGCATGGTTTTGGCATTAAAATAATTGGCTGGTGCGCCGAATTCTGCCTGTGTCTGTTGTTTAGGCGTTGTCGGTTTGGTGCCCGGAATAACCAGATCCGGCAGCTTCCAATTGATGCTCACACCAGCAAAGGCTTTATTGAAAGTGCCGCTCGAAACACCTGCGGCTTGCGCTTCCGGCCACAGGTCTTTGACGAGCCAATTCTGAAAAGCTTTTTCAGTGGCGGCTTGATTATTTTGCGCCTGAGCAGCACCAAAATGTGCAAAAAACATCAAAAAAACACTCAAAAACACGGTAAATCGCAGCAAAACTTTGAAAAATAGCAGCGATTTTGCATAAATTTGAACCTTTTTTGCTGAATTTTACTAAAAACTGGTACGTGCCCGCAGTGCCGCCGACAAAGTGCCTTCATCCAGATAGTCAAGTTCGCCACCCACCGGCACACCATGTGCCAGACGTGTGACCTTCACTTCAAAACCGGAAAGCTGATCGGTGATATAATGCGCGGTGGTTTGTCCTTCGACGGTGGCATTCACCGCCAGAATAACTTCCTTAATCACACCTTCGGATACGCGCTCCACCAATGTGCGGATATTGAGATCATCAGGGCCAATACCATCAAGCGGTGACAAACGCCCGCCTAGCACATGATAGCCGACATTCATTGTGCCAGCACGCTCCAATGCCCAAAGATCAGACACATCTTCCACCACGATCAATACCGAAGGATCACGGCGCGGATCGGTGCAAATGGTGCAAGGTTGCGCCGTATCGACATTGCCGCATGTGTGGCAGATACGAACTTTTTCGGCAGCTTCCTGCATGGCGCCACCAAGCGGCACCAGCAAAGCTTCTTTTTTCTTAATCAGATGCAAAGCAGCGCGACGTGCCGAACGTGGCCCCAGCCCCGGCACCCGTGCCAATAGCTGAATCAAGCGTTCGATTTCGGGGCCGGCAATACGTTTGGACATGGTTTATGCAATCAATGAGGAGACATGAAAACGGCAGCGCATTTTTTGCACTGCCGCATATTTTAGCTAATCAGAACGGCAGTTTGAAGCCTGGAGGAATTGGCAGACCAGCGGTGAGAGCCTGTGTCTTTTCAGCCATTTGCGCTTCCAGCTTTGCCTTGGCATCATTGTGTGCAGCAATGATCAGGTCTTCCAGAATTTCGCCTTCGCCTTCCTTCATCAATGAAGGATCGATGTTAAGCGCCGACAAAGTGCCTTTGCCGGAAAGCGTCACAGAAACCAGACCGCCGCCGGAGCTTGCAGTGGTTTCCAGATTGGCGATTTCTTCCTGCATGACTTTCATCTTAGCCTGCATTTCTTTCGCCTGTTTCATCATGCCAAGCATGTCACGCATAAGAATTACTCCTGTTCACAACGCATAAGAACATAGCCTTACCCGCCAAATCAAACTAATCGATTACTCATCGTCTTCCGAAGATATATCGATGAGGTCTGCGTCTATATCAATATCCAGATCGGAATTTTCCGGTGCTGAAATGCGCACATCGGTGATTTTTGCCCCCGGAAAGGCTGCCAGAATGGCTGCAACATCCGGATCAGCACGCGCATCAGTTACCAGATTTTCGCGGCGCTCTGTTTCTGCCTGCGCAACGGTTTTGCCTTCCACATCACGCGCAACGGTCACAACCCAGCGCACACCTGTCCAGCTCAGCAGTTTTTGCGAAATATCGCTGGCCAAGCTTTTAGGTGCATCATCAGTAAGGCCAATTTCCAAGCGCCCCGGTGCAATGCTAGAAAGCTTCACATAGGTTTTGACAAGGATTTTGAACTGCACATCACGATGCTGATCGGCAAGTGCAACAATATCTTCCAGACTTTTCAGCGAAACAGCCGGTGCGGCCTCGATTTCAGGCTGCTGAATTCTTTGCTGTGCCGGTTCGGGTGTGTTTTCCACCAGACGCATGACCGGCGCGGCAGCGCCATGATTGCTAAGTGCGGCAGCGCCATGATTGTTAAGTGCGGCACCACCGCCATTGCTTTGTGCCATGACCATGCCTGACACAGCCTGTGCCTGATGGCCACCGCCGCCACTTCCGCCATTGCCACCACCTGATGATGGCGCTGATGAACTTATCCCCCGCGGATTATGATCACCGCTTTGCAAGTCCTTCAAAGCTTCATCCAATGTTGGCAGATCAGCGGCATGTGCCAAACGGATCAGCAACATTTCGGCAGCCTGTACCGGACGCGGTGCGGTTTCTACTTCCGCAATGCCCTTCAACAGCATCTGCCATGTGCGCGACAAAACACGAATGGAAAGACGGCTAGAGAAATCACGGCCGCGGCTGCGCTCATCTTCCGAAATAGATGCGTCATCGGCAATATCCGGCGTAAAGCGCAGACGTGTCACCAGATGATTGAAATCCGCCAGATCCGTCAGCACGACAGAAGGATCGGCCCCCACATCATATTGAGCGCGGAACTCCTTCAAAACACCGGCCACATCACCGCGCATCAGCATTTCAAACAGGTCGATAATACGCGCACGATCGGCAAGCCCCAGCATGGCGCGAACCGCATCCGGCTCCACCTTGCCGCTGCCATGGGCAATGGCCTGATCGAAGATCGACAGCGAATCACGCACGGAACCTTCACCAGCGCGCGCAATCATCGCAAGTGATGTGTCATCAACATCGATCTGCTCAAGACCGGCAATTTTGCGCAAATGTTTGGCCAAAGTGCCCGATTCGATACGGCGCAGGTCAAAGCGCTGACAGCGCGACAGAACCGTGATCGGCACTTTGCGGATTTCTGTGGTCGCAAAGATAAATTTCACATGCGGCGGCGGCTCTTCCAATGTTTTCAGCAGGCCGTTGAAAGCCTGCGTGGAGAGCATATGCACCTCATCGATGATATAGACTTTGTAACGCGCAGAAACAGGACGGTAACGCACCTGCTCGATAATTTCGCGAATATCATCAATACCCGTATGCGAGGCGGCGTCCATCTCGATCACATCGACATGACGGCCTTCCATAATCGCCTGACAATGCTCGCCCAGAACACTCAGATCGATGGTCGGCTGATTTACACTGTCAGACTGATAATTAAGCGCACGCGCCAAAATACGGGCAGTTGTGGTCTTACCAACACCGCGAACCCCTGTCAGCATCCATGCCTGTGCAATGCGTGATGTTTCAAACGCATTGGAAAGGGTGCGCACCATTGGCTCCTGACCAATGAGATCATCAAAGTTTTGCGGGCGGTATTTTCGAGCCAGAACGCGATAAGCGCCGTCTGCGGATGTCGTGTCCATTCAAGACCCTTCCGTTATCTGTTCGCTCGTATCTTCATCAATTGTTCGGGCGAGTATTGAAAGCTTAACACAGTTTGAAGCTGCGATGCCAATACACAAGATGTGTCCCGCACAAGAAAAAGAGAAAGGAAAAGGTGGGAGGCTGGCACGGCGACCCGTGCCTTGCTCGTTAGGGCTGCTTCCTTCCGGACCTGACCCGGTTGGCGAGTGGCTCGTCCACCACCAACCTCCCAAAGTTCATATCGTCAATTCGGCTACAAAAAGCAAGCCATCTTCAAAAAAAACTGTTATTGATTGCATTATGAAACAGTTCGCTCTCGATGACAGGCTTAATGCCGACACTTTTCCCGTCATGTCGCTTGGTCTTTGTGACCTGCGGTTGATGAATGATCAACGCTGGCCGTGGCTGATTCTGATCCCGCGTCGCCCTGATTTGACCGAGCTTTTCGATTTAACACCGCTCGATCAGACCATGCTGACATTCGAATCAGACATGGTGGCTAAAGCGCTGAAAAACGTCACCGGCTGTGACAAGATCAATACCGGCGCGCTTGGCAATATTGTTCGCCAGCTCCATTGCCACGTCATCGCCCGCAATGAAGGTGATGCCGGCTGGCCGGGCCCCGTCTGGGGGCATGGTGTGCGTATTGCCTATAGCGACAGCGAAGCGAAAAACCTCATCGAGAAAATCCGCAACGCTTTATAATTTTTCCAATCAACCATCAAAAGCCATGCGCATGTCCCTCCCCTTGTTTCAGTTGCCGGATAATGAACCGAGCAAACTGGTCGGCTTTGCCGGCAATCGTATTGATCGCCAATCAGAAAAGCGCAGCGATACGGCAAGCCATGATGCTTTGGCGCAAAGCGACACGCGCCTGATGGTGCTGGAAGGCGGCAAGCTGGTGCTGGATTATTCAGACCCTGCCAATCCAAACGCTCTTTTCAGCCTTGAACAGGCGCAGCACTTTCAGCCTGATCTGGACAACGCCATTTTGTTAGGCTTGCAGGATGGTTATTGCGTGCTGGCTGTCACGGCACAGATCAACACAGAAAACTTGGGCGAATCGCTCAAAGCCATTCCCTATCGCAGCATCTATGTCGACAATATCCTGCCAGACGACATGACCGGCGCGATGGCAGAAGCGATTGCCCTTGATGCATGGCATAAAAACCACCAGTTCTGCGGGCGTTGCGGACAAAAAACCTCCATGCGTGCCGGTGGTTTTAAGCGGACTTGTGATGCCTGCGACACAGAAATGTTCCCGCGCACCGATCCGGTGGCGATCATGCTGCCGGTGCGTGGTGACAAATGTATTTTGGCACGCAGCCCGCATTTTGCTCCCTTAACCTATTCATCGCTTGCCGGTTTCATTGAGCCGGGCGAAACGATTGAAGCAGCGGTGCGCCGTGAAAGCGCAGAGGAGATGGGGCTTAATATCGGGCGTGTCGGCTATTATGCCAGCCAGCCCTGGCCGTTTCCTTATTCGCTGATGATCGGTTGCCACGCGGAAGTTTTGTCCGATGATTTCACCGTTGATTTGAGCGAGCTGGAAGACGGGCGCTGGTTTTCACGCGATGAAGTTCGCCTGATGCTTGCAGGTACGCATCCGGACGGGCTGATTACACCGCAGAAAAATGCAATTGCCAGCCATTTGATTGCCGCTTGGGCCAATCTGGATACATAAATAAAAAAGAGCCGGATAAACCGGCTCTCTTTGATTATTATTCTGCCGGAAGGGCAACTGTATCGCGGAAATCAGAGCCGCGATAAACGCCTAAAATCCGTATTTCCGTTGTGAAGAAGCCCAGTTCTTCCAGTGCCAAGCGCACGGAACGATCTTCAGGATGGCCTTCAATATCCGCATAAAACTGTGTCGCCGTAAAAGCGCCGCCGATCTGGTAGCTTTCCAGCTTGGTCATGTTCACGCCATTGGTCGCAAATCCACCGAGTGCCTTATAAAGAGCGGCTGGCACGTTGCGTACGCGGAACACAAAAGTGGTCATGATGCGGCTGCCGTCTGTCGGGCGCGGTTCCCATTTTTGGGTTTTCGACAAAACAACAAAACGGGTGACGTTGTTATCAGAATCTTCGACATTCTCTTCCAGAATATCCAGTCCATAAAGATCAGCCGCCAAGCGCGGTGCAAGCGCTGCCATTGACTTATCACCTGCTTCCGACACGATGCGGGCAGCACCGGCTGTGTCACCGGCGATCACCGGTTTCCAGCCATTATCACGGATAACCTTACGGCATTGTCCCAGTGCATGCACATGGCTGTGCACGCTTTTAATGTCTTCGCGCTTAGTGCCCGGCAAGACCATCAGCTGAAAATGGATCGGCAGAAAATATTCGCCGACAATATGCATGTCGGCCAATGGCAGCAGATAATGAATATCAGCCACGCGGCCAGCCAGCGTGTTTTCGATCGGGATCATCGCCAGATCAGCCGCACCGCTTTCCACCGCATTAAAAGCATCCTCAAATGTCGGGCACGGCAGTGGCTCCATAAACTCAAACATATTACGGCAGGCGGTATCAGAATTGGCGCCTGCTTCCCCCTGAAATGAAATACGATTCGTTTTCACAGCCGTCTGTGTCATTTGGAATGCTTTCTATAATTAAAATTAAAGCGCTTTAGCGATCATCTCGCGGGCGCGGTCGAGATCTGCCGGAGTATCAACGCCTAAAGGTTGGCCGCTGACCAGTTCGACATCAATGCGCATACCGTTTTCCAATGCGCGCAATTGTTCAAGGCTTTCCCGTTGTTCTAAATAGGAACGCCCCAAAGAGACAAAGCGCTCCAAAGCGGCGCGCTTATAAGCATAAAGTCCGATATGGTGATAAAGCGGGCCCTCACCCCACGGCGCTGTCGCACGCGTGAAATAAAGGGCGCGCAAGCGATTCTGATTGCCAAGCGGAGAGCCGACAATCTTCACGACATTCGGATTGGTTTTTTCTGATTCTTCTGTAATTTCGACACCCAGAGTTGCAATGTCGACAGCCTCGTCATGCAATGGTGCCAAAGCCTTGATTATCAGCTCGGCTTCAATCGTTGGCAGGTCGCCCTGCACATTGATAACCGCTTCCACCAGACCATCAGGATCAAGTGTTTGCAGCGCTTCATAAATACGATCGGAGCCCGATTCGTGGTCGCTGCGTGTCATCACGGCTTCCAGTCCGTGCGCCTGCACCGCCTGTAAAACCTCCGGACTATCGGTTGCAACAACCGTGCGCCCGAGTTTGGCCGCATGGGCACGCTCTGCCACATGCACGATCATCGGCTTGCCGCAGATATCGGCCAAAGGCTTGCCAGGCAGACGGGTGGAACCCATTCTTGCAGGAATTATCGTCAAGGTTTTCATGGTCTTCAACTTACGTTAGAAATTGAACAGAACAGACAGGATTGCCGGACATTGTTGATAAAGTGTCAAAACGTCACGGGTGTTGCACCCCTTATAAGTGTTGCAAGAAAGAAGTAAAAGCCCTAGTTTCCCGCCCAATGCGGGGATTTTATAACGATGTTTGCCTTCCAAATGAGGTCTGTAGAGCCGGCTTTGGAAAGCGTTATGATAGAGGAGCGCTGACCACAGATGAATTCAAGCCGAGCTAACAAGTTTTTCATGGCCCTTCTGGGCACTGTTTTTGTTGTCATGACAACAAGCCTTCTTTCTGATTCGCTGTTTCATTCGCCAGCACCGGAACAAGCCGGTTTTGCGATTGAAGTTGCTGATGGTGCAACACCGGCAGCCGGTGGCGGCGCGCCAGAGAAGGAAGAAGTTTCTATCGCAACCTTGTTGCAAACAGCTGATGCAGAGCGCGGCCAGAACGTTTTCAAGCGTTGCGCTGCTTGCCACACCAATGAAAAAGGCGGTGCCAACAAGGTTGGTCCAAACCTCTATGGCATTGTTGATCGTCCCGCTGCTTCAGTTGATGGTTTTGGCTATTCGGCTGCGATGAAAGAATTTGCTGCTGGCGGCAATAAATGGGATTTTGATAACCTTAATCACTTCCTCACTTCGCCTAAAGGCTTCATCAAAGGCACAAGCATGGGCTTTGCCGGTGATAAGAAAGACAATGAACGCGCTGATCTGATCGCTTTCCTTGCAACTCTTGCCGACACACCAGTGCCGATGCCAAGTGCGGATGCTGCACCTGCAGAAGAAAAACCGGCTGAGGAAGCTCCGGCAACCGAAGAAAAGCCAGCAGCAGCACCTGATGCAACTCCCGCTGAAACTCCGGCGGCTGAAGAACCAGCCAAGGAAGAGCCAGCACCAGCTGCACCGGCAGAAGAAAAACCTGCCGAAGAAAAGCCTGCTGAAGAAGCTCCGGCTCCGGCTCCGGCCAACTAAAACAAACGCGTTTGCCTTAAAAAGCCGGATCATTTGATCCGGCTTTTTTTATTTGCGCATAGTTTGTGCATTGAAGACCTTTATTCCTCCACAAAATTCAATAAGTTGTTCTCAATGCTGAGTTCAATAATCATGGAGGCGTTTTGATGCGGCTATTGGGGATCGGTGCTACCGTCATTGCGGTTTGGGCAGGAACAATCGCACTCTCATATGCAGATGAGCCGCAGTGGCGCACGGCAACCAGCCTGACCGGCGAACCTGCGCATGCCGACAATTTTATCCGCTATGATTATGTGAACCCCGATGCGCCTAAAGGCGGCACCCTCAACCAAGTGGGCGTCGGCAGCTATGACAGCCTCAACCCTTATGTGGTGCAAGGTGTGCCTGCTGCCGGTCTGGTCGAATTTGGCGGCGGTTTATTATACGATACATTGATGACGGATGCCCTCGATCAGGGTTCGACCATGTATCCGCTGATTGCAGAAGCCACTCAATATCCGGATGATTTTTCATGGGTGAAGTTCAGGCTCAACGAAAAAGCCCGCTGGCACGATGGCCAGCCGATCACCGTTGAGGATGTGATCTGGTCTTTTGATATTCTGAAAAAGCAATCACCTATGTATAATAAATATTACGGTGATGTGGTTTCCGCTGAAAAGACCGGCGAACGCGAGGTGAAATTTACCTTCTCGCAGAAAAATAATCGTGAATTGCCGCAGATTTTAGGCCAGCTCGTTGTCCTGCCAAAACATTGGTGGGAGGGTAAAGATTCAACAGGCAAGCAACGTGACATCACCCGCCCGACATTGGAAAAACCATTAGGATCAAGTGCTTATAAAATCGAAAGCACAGTTCCGGGCAAAACGATTATCTGGTCGCGCGTTGATGATTATTGGGGCAAAGATCTGCCTGTAAATATCGGCCGCAACAATTTTGACCATATCAAATACGAATATTTCCTCAGTGAAGACGCAACATGGGAAGCCTTTAAAAAAGGCGGCATCTATGATTATCGTCTGGAAAACAGAGCGCAGCGTTGGGCGGAACAATATAAT
>JAEWHQ010000179.1 GCA_023387715.1 Pseudomonadota bacterium
CTGACAGCCATGAGAAAAACTGGCGGATCGATTCCACATTAAGTGTAATCACCACACCCAACACCACACCTGCCAATGTGCCGGTAAAACCGATAGCAGCGCCCGTCATCAGGAAAATACGCATCACGGAACCACGCGTGGCACCCATGGTGCGCAAAATAGCAATATCGCGCCCTTTATCCTTCACCAGCATGATAAGGCCGGAAATAATATTCAAGGCCGCCACAAGCACAATCAGGGTCAGGATCATGAACATCACATTGCGCTCAACCTGCAGGGCTGAAAAGAAGGTCTGATTGCGCTGGCGCCAATCGGTCAACAGCAACTGTCTGGCGGCCACTTCTTCAACCGGCGCTCTTAACTCGTCCACCTTGTCGGCGTTATCGACAAAGATTTCCAGCGATTGCACACGGCCCTCCTGATTGAAGAAAAGCTGTGCTTCATTCAATGGCATCAAGACAATCGACGCATCATATTCCGACATGCCGATTTCAAAAATCGCTGCAATGTCATAGGATTTTACCCGCGGATTCACACCAAAAGGCGTCACATCCCCGTCAGGCGAAATAACTTTGAGACTATCGCCAATGGTCAACCCGAGATTTTGCGCCATACGCGTACCGATAGCCACACTGCTGCTACCGTCAAAACCTTCAAATGTGCCCTGACGGATATTTTCAGCAACCAGTTCCAGCTTATCAATGTCTTCTTCACGAAGACCGCGCACCAAAGCACCGGTTCCGGCACCGACATTGCCCTGCACCAGTGCCTGACCTTCCACCACAGGAATGGCGAAGCTCACGCCTTTGATCTCATCGACACGCTTGATCAGATCAGCATAATCTTCCAATGGCTGGTCGATAGGCTGCATGATCAGATGGCCGTTAATCCCCAGAATACGGGTCAGCAATTCACTGCGGAAACCATTCATCACCGCCATAACGATGATGAGGGTTGCCACGCCCAGCATGATGCCGGTGAAAGAAAAACCGGCAATCACTGAGATAAAAGTTTCGCGGCGGCGCGCTCGCAAATAGCGCCAAGCGATCATGCGTTCAAACACCGAGAACGGTTTTGACTCCAGATTTGATGCTTGATTTTCGAAGCGTTTGGCAGATGCTGCCGCCGTTTTTGTCATTATTGACCTACCAGGAAATTAATCGCTGCTTCAACGGAAAGAGTTTGTCTTTCGCCGGTTGCACGGGTTTTAATTTCGACTTCGCCATTGGCAACACTGCGCGGACCTGCAATCACCTGATAAGGCAAACCAATCAGATCCATGGTTGCAAATTTAACACCGGCACGTTCGTCGCGGTCATCCAGCAACGGATCAAGACCAGCATTGATCAATGCTTCGTAAATCTTCGAAGACACCGCATCACAAGCCTCATCACCCGGCTTCATATTGACAATGCCAACATCAAACGGCGCGATTGCCTTAGGCCAGATAATACCATCATCATCATGCGAGGCTTCAATGGTTGCAGCCACAACGCGCGATGGGCCAATACCATAAGAACCCATCGAAACCAGATGTTCTTTACCATCAGGGCCTTGAACCTTGGCGCCCATCGGCTCGGAATATTTGGTGCCGAAATGGAAGATATGACCAACTTCAATACCGCGTGCAGCAACCTGATTGGCGGTATCTACCTTTGCCCAATCACCTTCATCATGCATTTCTTCGGTGGCAGCATAAGGTACAGTCCACTTGTCAACGATGGCAGCCATGGCTGCATCATCAAAGAAATTAATGTCCGCACCCGGCACTTCCAGATCAAGATAAGCGCGATCACAGAAAACCTGACTTTCGCCGGTTTCCGCCAGAATGATAAATTCATGGCTGAGATCACCACCGATTGGCCCCGTATCAGCGCGCATCGGCACAACCTGCACACCAATGCGGGAGAAAGTGCGCAAATAGGACACGAACATACGATAATAAGCCGCTTTCGCGCCTTCATAATCGATGTCGAAAGAATAAGCGTCTTTCATCAGGAATTCGCGTGAGCGCATTACACCAAAACGAGGGCGCACTTCGTCGCGGAACTTCCACTGGATGTGGTAAAGGTTAAGCGGCAGATCTTTATAAGAACGCACATAAGAGCGGAAAATATCAGTGACCATTTCTTCATTGGTCGGGCCAAACAGCATTTCACGGTCTGAGCGGTCTTTGATGCGCAGCATTTCTTTGCCGTAAGCGTCATAACGGCCGCTTTCACGCCAAAGATCAGCAGACTGGATCGTCGGCATCAAAATTTCATTACCACCGGCGCGGTTCTGCTCTTCGCGGATAATCGCATTAACTTTGTTAAGGACTTTCAAACCCAGAGGCAGCCAAGCATAAATGCCAGCAGACTGCTGGCGGATCATACCAGCGCGCAGCATCAAACGGTGCGAGACGATTTCCGCCTCTTTAGGTGTTTCCTTAAGAATGGGCAAAAAGAACTGCGAAAGACGCATCAAAACCACCAATCAAAGAATAGCCTGTCCGGCAAAGAATCAGGCAAAAAACTATATAAAGCTCATAATTTCATAGCCATATCTGCGGATAATGGGAACCCGGGCAGCGTGGTTTGTTATCATTGTTGCACTTTGAAAAAGCTATAAATTCAATTCGGCACCAAATCATGGCGAAGAGCAGAGCTTGACCAAATATTTGCGTAACATTTTTGTGGCTACCTGTCTTGTCACCACAACAAAAAAACACGGCACCGACCAGACCTTTAAAGTCCGGCCAATGCCGTGATTTCCTATCAGCACTTAAAGTGCAAACGCTCTAATCAGGCGTTTTTATTTTTCAAACGCAGCAAATCCGGTGGTGTTGCTTCATGAACCAGCGATGCAACAGCCTCATCAAGGCTCATGGACGACTGGTCGCGTGAACCAAGACGACGGATATTGACGGTACGTTCTTCTGCTTCGCGATTACCGCAAACCAAAATGACCGGAACCTTCTGCAGTGAATGTTCACGAACCTTATAGTTGATCTTCTCATTGCGAAGATCGGCCTCGACGCGAAGACCCGCTGCTTCCGCCGCCTTCACCACTTCCATGGCGTAATCGTCGCCTTCCGACGTGATGGTGGCGACCACGACCTGCGTCGGCGCGAGCCAGAGCGGGAAGTG
>JAEWHQ010000191.1 GCA_023387715.1 Pseudomonadota bacterium
CGGCTGCAAAGGGCTGCTTTGAGCTGTGCACTAATGCTTGTTGACTGGAAATTAGGCCGTAAACCGGGCAGCACATCGCGCATATAATCAAGACCAGGCGAGAATACCAAATCTTGCACATAACCAATGAAAAAATGCTGCAACAGGTGCTTTTTTTGCGTGATTGGCGGGTGTTTTCTTAAATAATCGCGGGTGGCATAAATATGCAGCGTGTAATCGATGATTTTCTTATTGATATAAGGGCCAGCTTTAGGCGGGTCGAGAGTAATGGCGACATCAGCCTCTTTGCGGGAAAGCGCCATAATCTGTTGAATTGTAAGGAGTTCTACATTGATATGCGGATGAATTTCCGCAAATTGTGTGAGTTTCTCAACGAAGAAAAAATTGGAAATTCCCTCCGGCGCACTCAGGCGCACAAGCCCACGCAACTGGCTGACGCTGTCTGAAATTTGTGCCTGCAATCGTTCTGCTTCGGCCTCAATGACCTCAGCCGTATCAACGAGTCTGCGGCCGACAACAGTTAGTTCATAGCCTCGCGGATTCCTCTCAAATAATTTCGCTTTGAGTGCAAATTCAAGCTGCTCAATGCGGCGTGAAACGGTCACATGCGTGGTGCGCAAATTACGCGCTGCGGCTGATAATTGACCCGTTCGTGCGACGGCCAAAAAATATTGCAAGTCATTCCATGAAAATGCTGTTGTCACGTTTTGGAACCTCCGCTTTCCAAAAGTTCTGTACAAAAATAAACAGAACCTGTTCGCATTCTGATAAGAGCCGGCTCTTGTGTCAACGCGCCATTTGCTCAAACTTAAGGCGTCTGGCACCGCTGAACGGGAGTGGTCATACTGAAATTTTCGAAAGCATAAGCTCTGCCTTGCTTTTAAAGAAAACGCTTTAAGGCGAGCTACCATTTTTATCTCTGGGAGGAGAAAACATGCGTACAGCAAAAATTTTTATGTCTGCCGTGATGGCTTTGGCTGCAAGCACCAGTGCTTATGCCGCCGATATTTCAGATGGAAAAGTTAAGATTGGTATTTTGAATGACCAGTCGGGTGTTTATGCCAGTTTTGGCGGTAAATACTCTTATGAAGCTGCTAAAATGGCGGCAGAAGATTTTGGCGGCACAGTTTTGGGTGCACCGATTGAGGTTGTCACCGCCGACCACCAAAATAAAACCGACGTTGCCTCAAATATTGCGCGCCAGTGGTACGACACTGAAGGCGTGGATACGATTATGGAGCTGACCTCTTCGTCCGTTGGTCTGGCCGTACAGGCACTCAGCAAGGAAAAGAAAAAGATCACCATCAATACCGCGGCCGCGACCAATGAACTGACCGGCGCGCAGTGCAGCCCTTATGGTTTCCATTGGGCATTTGACACCAACTCGCTGGCCTATGGCACAGGCGGTGCATTGGTGCAGCAGGGCGGCGATAGCTGGTTCTTCCTCACTGCTGACTATGCTTTTGGCTATTCTTTGGAAAAAAGTACCTCTGAATTTGTCAAAGAAAAAGGCGGTACTGTTTTAGGTGCGGTTCGTCACCCGCTTTCAACCGCTGATTATTCCTCGTTCCTTTTGCAGGCACAGTCTTCCGGCGCTAAAGTTATCGGCCTTGCCAATGCTGGTCTTGATACATCCAATGCGATTAAACAGGCTGCGGAATTTGGTATCACTGCCGGTGGCCAGCGTCTTGCCGGCTTGCTGTTCACCATCGCTGAAGTGCACGGCCTTGGCCTTGAAGCTGCACAGGGTTTGACCCTGACCGAAAGCTTCTATTGGGATCGTGATGATGAATCCCGTGAATTTGGTAAGCGCTTCATGGAGCGCACCGGTGCGATGCCAAACATGGTTCATGCCGGCACATATTCCGCAGTTCTCAGCTATCTGAAAGCGATTGAAAAAGCCGGCACCGATGATGGTGATGCAGTTGCAAAAGCCTTGAAAGAACTGCCGGTCAATGACGTTTTTGCCAAGAATGGTCGCGTTGCAGAAAATGGCCGTATGATCAGCGATCTCTATCTGCTGGAAGTGAAAAAGCCTGCTGATAGCAAAGCGCCATGGGACTATTATAATGTTCTGGCAACAATCCCTGGTGAGGAAGCCTATCTTGATCCTGCAAAAAGCGGTTGCTCTCTGGTTGCACAGTAAGAGAGGTCGCTTTTATGATGAATGCAGCTTTGGATAAACATGAAAGCCCCCGTATTGTGCTTTCAGCCAAAGGTTTGAGCAAAACCTTTGGTGACTTTGCGGCGGTCAAGAATGTTGATCTTAATGTGGAACATGCCCGCGTGCATGCATTGATCGGACCAAATGGTGCCGGAAAAACCACGGTTTTCAATCTGCTGACGAAGTTTCTTCAGCCCAGTAGCGGAACCATTGTGTTTGATGGCACAGATATTACCAATGCGCGACCTGACAAGGTCGCGCGTATGGGGCTTGTCCGTTCATTCCAGATTTCAGCCGTTTTTCCACATTTGACATTGCTGGAAAATGTACGCGTTGCTTTGCAGCGTCCTAACAAATTGGCAACGCAATTTTGGCGGCCATTATCATCGCTTAACAGCCTCAACCAACGCGCAGAAGAGCTTTTGGCTTTGGTTGGCTTGACCAATGAAACTAATACATTGGCGGCAGATCTTTCTTATGGACGCAAACGCGTTCTGGAAATTGCCACGACCTTGGCACTTGATCCCAAAGTGTTGCTGTTGGACGAGCCGATGGCTGGTATGGGCGGCGAGGATGTGGAGCATGTTGCAAGCCTGATCCGAGAAGTGGCAAAAACTCGTGCGGTTTTGATGGTTGAGCATAATCTGAAAGTTGTGGCTGATATCGGGCATAATATTACCGTGTTACAGCGCGGCGAAATTTTGGCTGAGGGCAATTACGCTGAAGTGTCAGCAGACCCGCGTGTGCGCACAGCCTATATGGGGACGGAGGAAGACTAAGATGGCGGCACTCCTCGAAGTTTCCGGCCTTGAGGCATGGTATGGCGAAAGTCAGGCGCTTTACGGCGTTGATCTCTATGTCAATGAAGGCGAAATGATTACAATTCTCGGTCGTAACGGCGTGGGTAAAACCACCACATTGCGCACCATTATGGGCATTCTCCGCAAGCGTAAGGGCACGATTAAACTGGGTGGTAAGGATTTAATGTCTGTGCCGCTGCATCGCACTGCCCGTTACGGTATGGGATTTGTGCCGGAAGAACGCGGAATTTTTGCAACGCTGACGGTTGAAGAAAACTTAAAACTTCCCCCTGTCGTTGCCAGTGGCGGCATGAGCCTCGACGAAATTTACGAGCTTTTTCCAAATCTTTTGGAGCGTCGTAATAGTCCGGGCACTAAACTGTCGGGCGGCGAGCAACAGATGCTGGCGATGGCGCGCATTTTGCGCACCGGCGTTAAAGTTTTGCTGCTGGATGAGCCGACAGAAGGGCTTGCACCGGTGATTGTACAGCGCATTGGTGAAGTGCTTTTGAAACTCAAAGAGCGCGGTATGACCGTGGTGCTGGTGGAGCAGAATTTCCGTTTTGCCCGCAAAATCGCCGACCGCTTTTATTTGATGGATCACGGCCAGATGGTCAGTGATTTTCCGGTTCATGAGTTGTCTGATCGTATGGACGAACTCAATAAAGTGCTGGGGGTTTGATATGACAATGATCTTCGGCATACCTGTTCAGGCTTTATTCGGCCAGTTGCTGGTCGGGCTGATCAATGGTTCTTTTTATGCGCTTTTGTCGCTTGGGCTGGCGGTTATTTTCGGCCTGCTGCGGGTGATCAATTTTGCGCATGGTGCGCAATATATGCTCGGCGCATTCGTGGCCTATTTAGGCTTGCAATATTTCGGCATGAATTTTTGGATGGCGCTGTTTGTAACACCTCTTATCGTTGGTTTGTTCGGCGCATTTGTTGAGCGTTTCATGCTCTCGCGCCTTTATGATCTCGATCATCTTTATGGCTTGCTGTTTACGTTTGGCTTAGCGCTTGCAGTGGAAG
This sequence comes from Pseudomonadota bacterium, assembly GCA_023387715.1. Taxonomy (GTDB): domain Bacteria; phylum Pseudomonadota; class Alphaproteobacteria; order Rhizobiales; family Rhizobiaceae; genus Paenochrobactrum; species Paenochrobactrum glaciei. Next base: position 3,994 of record JAEWHQ010000191.1, read on the forward strand.
GCACTTTCCGATGGCTTTATGGCGCGGCAGGTCAGCCTTATTCTGTGCCACCGCAA
>JAEWHQ010000223.1 GCA_023387715.1 Pseudomonadota bacterium
TGACGACACCCACCGGCAGGGATGTCCAGGCAATAATATGCTCGGCCAAACGTGGCGAACGGCGCTTGGAGACATCAATCAGCGCAATTTCCGATGAACCGCCGCCAATATCAAACAGCACAATCGCATCGGTCTCGCGCGCCACCAAGGTGCCGCAACCGGAAACCGCGAGGCGGGCTTCGGTCTGCCGATCAACAATCTCCAGCTCAAGGCCTACTTCATTGCGCACACGCTGCAAGAAAATATCGCCATTATCGGCGGAGCGGCAGGCTTCCGTCGCAATGAGGCGTGAACGCTTTACATTGCGCGTAATCAGCTTGTCGCGGCATATTTTCAGCGCTTCCACCGCGCGATCCATCGCTTGTTCGTTTAAGCGTCCGGTTGTGCTCAAACCTTCGCCTAAGCGCACAATGCGCGAGAATGCGTCAACCACGCGAAACTGTCCGGGGCGGGTTGGCGACGCAACCAGCAAGCGGCAATTATTGGTGCCAAGATCAAGCGCTGCATAAAGCGGCGCTTCATGGGTGCCACCACGAAAACCGGTGCTACGCGGTGCTTGCTGTGGCAGCACTGCTTTACCGTTGACCGGTTTTGCAGCATTGGCTTTCGGGTTTTGCGTGCCCGATGGTTGTGGTTGCGGACGCGCTAGGGTGCGATGTCCGCGTGGCATATCTCCGGCTCGTGGCAAACTGCTCGCAGCCCGCTGTTCGGCAGTGTTATTGCCTTGCTGCTGACTATTGTTCGGCGCTTGGCCTGACTGGATTGCTGCTGGTTGTGTAGTAGTCTTTTTACGGCGTGAGCGTCTTTTACGCTTTGATAATTTAGCTTTATTAGCATCCGCCGCTTTTTGTTCGGCAAGCGAAGGCTGATTGGTCAGATTTTCAGCAAACGGATTATTTTTCTGAGCGGCATTTTTACCGCGTTTACGACGACGCGCACGTTTTCTCTGCTCTGCCATAGCTGGCTGATCAGCGTTTGTCCGCAGCGGTAAGGGAGTATTCTTCTCCCTTTCGGAGCGCCCCGAATCGTTTTTCTCCTGCGGCGGAGTTGATCCGGTTGAGGCTGCGCGGTTCTCAGACCGTTTGCCGTTTGTGGCGACAATACGAGCGTTGTTCTCACTCATATTATTGCCTGACGCCCCACTCTTTGCCGGTTTTACACCGTGCTGGCTGGGCTTTTTCAAGGTCTTAGTCCTTTTGGCGCCGCGCGAACCGGTGAAGGACGCAAGCAGGGCGCTTTTTATACATGTGTTGCCCTTAATGTAGCAGTGCTTTGCCCAATTACCAAGGGCAGGTTTTTTCATTCTTTGATATTAATCATGTATAAGCGCCTGAAAGCCTTAAAATCTAAAGGCTGAAGCTCGCCAAATTAGTTTGGCTTCATACGTAACTGTGTATAAATTCACGACAGATGGCCGGAAATGCTGCCTGCTTGGCAGCAGGCTTTGATATTTTCTCATGGCGAGGCGTTGAGCATGAAAAAATTTGCATGGGGCGTGGTGGGCACCGGAGCGATTGTTCAAAATTTTTGTGCTGATATTTCGGCCACGCAAACGATGCAAATCAGCGCTGTCTGCTCTCGTGATATGCAAAAAGCAAAAGGCTTTGCAGCGCAGTTTTCAGCTGTAAAAGCCTATGATGATTTTAGCCTTATGTTGCAGGATGCAGCGATTGATGCCGTCTATATTGCAACGCCGAACAGCACCCATGTGCTCTATACATTACAGGCGATTGCTGCCGGTAAGCCGGTGCTGACAGAAAAACCGATGGGCTTGAGAGTGGCTGATATTGATAAAATCATTGCCGCCAATAGCAAAACTGCAAGCTTTGCAATGGAAGCGATGTGGAGCCGCTTTTTACCCGCAATCACTGCGTTAAAACAGCATATTCATGCCGGAAGCATTGGTGAAATATATGAGGTTAGGGCGGATCTCTCTTACCTGAAACAAGTTGATGCCAATAGCCGTTTTTTCAATCGGGCTTTGGGTGGTGGGGCGGCTTTTGATCTTGGCGTTTATCCATTATCGCTGACACTTTATTTGCTGGGGCTGCCGGATCAGACGCGTGGGCATTGGCTGGCAGCGCAGACAGGCTGTGATATGCGCAGCCAGTTTACCCTGACTTACTCCGGCGCTGAAGCACAGCTTAGCTGCGGCTTTGATCGTGATGGTGCCAATCTCTATTTAATTCGCGGCAGCAAAGGTGCCATCGAAATTGATGCGCCGTTTTTAAAAGCGAAAAAATTAGTTATTTACTCCGAGAAGGGGCAAAAATATTGGCTGAATTGCTGGCTGAATAAATCGCGTTTTTTCCGCAAAATTTTAAATCGTCTGAATCTGCCCGGTCGGCGGGTGGAGTCTTATGATTTTACCGGGCAGGGCTTGCAGTTTCAGGCTGAGGCAGTGATGCAAGCTGTACGTTCACAGCAAAGCCAGTCACAGGTGATGCCACTGGAAGACACACAAGCTGTTGCTGCAATTATTGAATCAGTGCTCGCACAACAAGCAGCTAAAGCCGGCTAAAAACGACTTTCCACCTGATAAGGCTGGTTGTTTTTATCGGCATTGTTAAGCGCCAGTGCCACCTCAGTGATATGCAGCGCCACATCCGCTGAAAAGAATGGCTTGGTGCCAATGGAGATGGCGCGCTCCATATCAGCGATACCGCGGGCAAAATCAATCTGCGACGGAAAGGCCGGAAGCTTTATCTCTTTAGTTTGTTTTGGGTAGCTTAAACGCTTGCCGGGTGCAGGGCGAAAATTGATGAACTTGCCAAGCCGTGGCTCAATCTGATTGAGCAAGCGCTGCATGAAGGAACGTTTCTCGCCCAATTTTTCAAGGCGTATATGAGAACGCTCATCCCATAAATCATCAACGGTTATTGAACCTTGATCACCGACAATGGTTAAAGAGCGATCACGCGGCATAGCAAGGCCGCAGGTGACACGCGCGATGGTGCCGGAATGAAATTGCAGACAGCCGACCGTAAAATCCGGCGCCATTTCAATATGCTCTGTACCTTCGCCTTTATCAGGAAAGCTGATCTCGGCAAAAGCATTGACTGTTTTGACAGGGCCAAAAAGCGAAACGAGCCAGGAAAGCGCATAGCCTGCATGTTCTAAAGTGCAGCCGATTTCAAACTCGTGCAAGCCTGGCCATGGCGCGCCGGATTTTGATTTCCAGGTTGCCCATTTGTCGCGAAACACAGGGCCGTCTTCCATTTCAGCATAAACGAGACGTGGCTGCCCGATTTCTGGCAAATTTTGCTTAACAAGCTTATGTGCGGCGCTCAGTGCATTAGCAGGGGCGGCAGCAAGGATCAGGTTTTTTTCCTGTGCTAAAGCAACAAGCTTGGCAGCATCATTGACATCCATCGCCAGCGGTTTCTCGCTATAGACATGCTTGCCGGCATTGAGTGCTGCGGATGAAATATGAAAATGGTTTTCTGGTGTTGTCAGATTAACGACAATATCAATGCTTGGATCGTTGAGAATTTCATCAAGGGATGAAAATGGTTTGAGCTTGTAAAAACTGCAAAATTCATTGAGGCGGTTTGCATTATGGTCATAGGCACCGACGAGTACCAGCTGGGGATAATTAGCCAAACTGGTCATATAAT
>JAEWHQ010000325.1 GCA_023387715.1 Pseudomonadota bacterium
TCACTTTGGCTGAGCGATTTGGCGGCCGCGATGTGACACCGGAAAGCTTTTCAGCCATGGTCGGCCATGTCAGTGAATTGCTGAGTAATTTTCAGGAACGCCATCATTTGGGAAGGCTGGCGCAAAGCACACGTTTTCACCTGCTTGGTACATCCGGCACGGTCACAACGCTTGCAGGCATTCATTTAGGCCTTGAGCGCTATGACAGACGCCGCGTTGATGGTATGTGGATGGGTGCAGATGAAGTAACCCACATGACAGACACGCTTCTGTCATGGGGCTTTGACAAACGGGTTGCTAATCCTTGCATTGGCGCTGATCGCGCCGATCTGGTATTAGCTGGATGTGCAATTCTGGATGCGATACGCAATGTATGGCCAAGCGAAAAACTGCTGGTCGCGGATCGCGGATTGCGCGAAGGTATTTTGACGGAACTGATGTCACGCGATGGAGCCTGGCGTCACTTTAAGCCCAAGGGGCATAAGAACAGGCAATATTCATGAGTACTAAAGGAAGCGGTAAACCAGGGGGTGCGAATACCGGAGGGCGCGGTGGTGCAGGCACACGCGTCATGCATACACGCGTCAAGAAAAAAGCCGGCACGATTAAAGAATCGTCACGCCGCTGGCTTGAGCGTCACCTCAACGATCCTTACGTGCATAAATCCAAAGCTGACGGCTACCGCTCCCGCGCGGCCTATAAGCTGATCGAGATTGATGAGCGTTACAATATTTTGAAAAAAGGCCAGAAGATCATCGATCTGGGTGCAGCACCCGGCGGCTGGTCACAAATTGCGGCCAAAATTGTTGGCTCCACCGATGAAAATCCGCAAGTGGTTGGCATCGACTTTCTGGAAGTTGATCCGCTTTCCGGCGTGATTTTGTTGCAGATGGACTTTCTGGAAGATGAAGCGCCGGCAAAACTGATGGAAGCATTAGGCGACAAGCCTGATCTCGTCATTTCTGACATGGCGGCACCAACTACAGGCCACCGCCGCACCGACCATTTGCGCACCGCGCATTTGTGTGAAGTGGCAGCAGATTTTGCAATTTCCGTTTTGAAACCGGGCGGTCACTTCCTGACCAAGACATTTCAGGGCGGCACCGAAAACGAATTGCTGGCCTTGCTGAAGCAGAAGTTCCGCTCTGTTCATCACGTCAAGCCACCGGCATCGCGTGCTGAATCGGTCGAGCTTTATTTGCTCGCGCGTGACTTTAAAGGCTAAGCCCGTTTAAAATCGTGAAACTTAAAAATGCCTGACCGGAATAGCTGGTCAGGCATTTTTTTATGCTTCGTTTTTACGGGTCTTTCGACCTGAGAGCTGATGACCTGCATCGGGATCAAGTTTGATAAAGCTGAAAAATGCCATGCCGGAAATCGCTGCAATGATGAAGAAACCAATATGGAAATCGCTGAGCAGTAATTCCTTGCCGTGGAACAGCGTGCTGATTTCCAGAATACCACCAGCGATGGCGACGCCGATAGCCAGTGACACTTGCTGGGCAACCGTGGTGATTGGCGTTGCCTGACTGGTTTTTTCATTGGGAATTTCAGCATAGGCCAAAGTGTTGACGCCAGTGAATAAAAGCGAGCGGCCAACACCACCGATCAGCAGCGCCATAAAGATAATCCAATAAGGCGTTTCCGGTGTGAAAAAGCCGTTGATGGCAATGAAAGTGGCCGAGATCAGCGAGCAAAGTGCCAAGGAATTGCGGAAGCCAAAACGCGCAAACATCGAGCGCGCGCCAAATTTCATGGTGAAGGCACCAATCGCCGAGGTAAATGTCAGCATACCCGACTGAAACGGTGACAGGCCAAAACCGACCTGAAACATCAATGGCAGCAGAAATGGCACTGCGCCTACGCCGAGCCTGAAAATACTGCCGCCCACCACAGAAACCCGGAATACCTGATTTTTAAACAGTGACAGGTCAAGCAAAGGCTCGGCCACGCGTCTGGCATGCCAGACATAAAGAAGACTGGCTACAACGCCAACAATCAGCGTGCTGATGCCGACAAAGGTTGGCAAAGCCGGAAGGCTGACCACCGAAAGCCCGAACACCACACCGGACATGCCAAGCCCTGAAAGGACAAAGCCTGTCCAGTCGAGTTTGCGGTTAATCAGCTCTTCGGCATCCGGCAGATATTTGGTTGAGAACCAGATGCCCATAATGCCGATTGGCACATTGATGATAAAAATCCAGTGCCATGTGAAATAGGTGGTAATAAAACCGCCAATCGGCGGCCCTGCCAAGGGCCCGACCATTGCCGGAATGGAAAGCCATGCCATCGCCGAAACCAGCTCATTGCGCGGCGTCGAACGAATGATCAACAAGCGCCCTACCGGCGTCATCATCGCCCCGCCCATACCTTGCAAGGAGCGCGCCAATACGAAAGATGTCAGGGAGTTTGAGGCCGCACAGGCAAGCGACCCCAGCACGAAAACACCAATGGCCGCCCGAAACACCCGCTTGGCACCAAAGCGGTCTGCCATCCAGCCACTGATCGGAATGAAGATCGCCAGTGACACCAGATAGCCGGTTAATGCCAGTTTCAGTGCAATCGGACTGGTGCCCAGATCATCTGCGATAGCCGGCAATGACGTGGAGATAACATTGGAATCCATGTTCTCCATGAAAAGAGCGATGGCAAGAACAAGAGGCACTGACCGGTTCACGGCAATAAATCCATGTTTCCTCAAACTATGAGGCATTCAACTTCAATTATCAGCTACAGGAAATTTCCGTGTTTACGGGGT
>JAEWHQ010000088.1 GCA_023387715.1 Pseudomonadota bacterium
TGCCATCGGTCATCACGACCTTGATGGTGTGGTAGTCGGGATGGATATTGGCTTTCATCGATATATTCCTGAAAGATTGATAGACGATCATGCTTCAATCCAGTATCAGACTGTAGCACTTTCGCCCAATGGCAGTTATGAAGGCGCACGCCCGAAGGCGACGGCTTCCAAAAGGGTTGGCGAGCCTATACATCAGCTACACGATAATAACAAGGCGCAATCGCAATAATGGTCGCAAAGCATTCGGAAAACGTCAAGAAAATGTCAGAAGAAGTTAACAATAAGCGTAAGAGATCAGTAAAACCCTTGCGGCGCATGTTGCCATTTTTGGCGCGGTATAAACTTTTGGTTTTAGGTGCGCTGATTTCTCTGGTTGCTGCTGCTACCACAACGCTGATGGTGCCGATTGCCGTGCGCCGTATGGTGGATAATGGTTTTTCCACTGATAACAGCACATTCATCAATAACTATTTCGGCATGTTGGTGCTTCTGGCGCTGATGCTGGCACTGGCTTCGGGCTTGCGTTATTTCTTCGTGATTACACTTGGTGAGCGCGTTGTCGCTGATTTGCGCAATGCAGTTTTTGATCATGTGACCAAACTGTCGCAGGATTTCTTTGACCGCTCCAATTCCGGTGAAATTGTCTCACGTCTGTCTGCCGATACGACTCAGATCAAATCGGCTGTTGGTGCTACGGCATCTGTTGCGCTGCGCAATATCATCATGGGGCTTGGTGCGGTTGGTATGATGGTGGTGACGAGCCCAAAATTATCGGCGCTGGTCATTGGTGCGATTCCATTGATCGTGCTGCCGTTGATTGCTTTTGGCCGCTCAGTGCGCCGTCGTTCACGCGCTGCACAAGATATGCTGGCCAATGCCAATAGCTATGCTGGTGAGCAGATCAGCGCTATGCGCACACTTCAGGCTTTTACCAATGAAAAAATGGTGATTGGCCGTTTTGCCAAAGCGGTGGAAAATGCTTTTGCCGCGGCACGTTCTTCGGTTTTTGCACGCGCGATTCTCACCTCTTTTGCTATTTTTATGGTTTTTTCCAGCGTCGTCGGCGTGTTGTGGTTCGGCTCTAATGATGTGTTGTCGGGCACAATGAGTGCCGGTCAGCTCGGACAATTCCTGCTTTATGCAGTGTTTGCGGCAAGTTCCTTGGGGCAATTATCAGAAGTCTGGGGCGAACTGGCGCAAGCTGCCGGTGCTACAGAGCGTCTGACTGAAATTTTGGATGAAGTACCGGCAATTGCTGCGCCGTCTAATCCGGTTGCTTTGCCTGTTCCGGCTCTTGGTGAAATCAGCTTTGAAAATGTTGTTTTCCATTATCCTGCTCGCCCTGAAAAAGCGGCTCTGGCTGGGCTTGATTTCAGTGTGAAACCGGGTGAAAGCGTCGCGATTGTCGGGCCATCGGGCGCCGGTAAGAGTACGATTTTCTCGCTTCTCCTGCGCTATTATGATCCGCAGTCGGGTGTCATTCGTGTTGATGGTGTGGCGTTGCCTGAAGCTGATCCGCTGGCAATCCGTGGCCGCATGGCGGTGGTGCCGCAGGATGTGGCAATCTTTGCCAGCACTTTACGTGAAAACATTGCCTTTGGCCGTCCTGATGCAACGGATGAGGACATTATCGCAGCCGCCAAAGCAGCCTTGGCACATGATTTCATCATGGCGCTGGAAAAAGGCTATGACACATTGGTTGGCGAGCGTGGCATGACCCTTTCCGGTGGTCAGCGTCAGAGAATCGCTATTGCGCGCGCTATCTTGCGCGATGCACCGATTCTGTTGCTGGATGAAGCCACCTCTGCGCTTGATGCTGAAAGCGAAATGCTGGTGCAGAAGGGCTTGGAGCATTTGATGACAGGCCGCACCACGCTGGTGGTGGCGCACCGCTTGGCCACTGTGCTCAAGGCTGACCGCATTCTGGTGGTTGATGAGGGACGCATCATTGAAGAAGGCACCCATGCTTCTCTGGTGCAAAAAGACGGGGTTTATGCTCGTCTTGCCAAGCTGCAATTTGAAGCAGGCGCCGGCGTGTTCGCAAAAGAAGATGCAGCTGAATAGGCGATCAACCTATTGAAATGAAAAGGCCTTGAGGATGTTTCACCCAAGGCCTTTTTTATGCTCATACTGTTTCACTAACATGTTTTAGCGTTCGGTGAGCTTCAATTCGATACGTCGGTTTTTTGCCCGTGCATCACTATCATCCGAATCATCCAGCGGCTGATATTCGCCAAAACCGGCAGCCACCAAACGATTGGCCGGAACACCATTCGCGATCAGGAATTTAACCACGGATGTGGCACGCGCCGAGGAGAGCTCCCAATTGTCGCGGAAACGTCCGGTGCCAATCAGCGGAATATTATCGGTGTGACCGTCCACACGCAAAATCCAGTTGATGTCATCAGGGATTTCATTGTTGAGCGTAATTACTGCATCAGCAAGCTTCTTCATCTCAACCAGCCCTGCCGGATTGATATCGGAGGAGCCGGTCGGGAAAAGCACTTCTGACTGGAAGACGAAGCGGTCGCCAACGATGCGGATATTTTCCTTGTCTGAGAGAATTTCACGCAAGCGTCCGAAGAAGTCGGAGCGATAGCGGTTCAATTCCTGCACCCGTTGGGCAAGTGCCACATTCAATCGTTTGCCCAGATCCGCAATTTTGGCATTTGATTCTTTGTCGCGGGCTTCCGAGGCATTGAGCGCTTCTTCCAGCGCACCAATCTGGCGTCTGAGCGCAGCGATCTGCTGGTTGAGAAGCTCGACCTGTGAAAGAGCGCGTGCGCTGATCTGCTTTTCCTGATCAAGGCTGGCGTTTAAATCACCGATCTTTTTATCAGCAGCAATACCGGCACCACTGCCTTCATTGAGCAGGCTTTGCAGGCGCGAGCGCTCGCTTTCAGCCGAGGAGAGGGAGGCTTGCAGATTGGCGATTGTATCTTGCAAGTCCTGAGCATTGCCGCGCTCAAGCGACAAAAGCTGCGTCAGTTCATTGATCTGGCTGTTGAGGCGCGCCAAGACATCGTCTTTGTCGCTGACTTCACGGCTGAGCAGAAACTGCGCCAGCACAAAGACAGTGAGCAAAAACATGATTGCCAGCAGCAATGTTGAAAGCGCATCAACAAAGCCCGGCCAATAATCGACTTGCCGGTTTTGCCGGCGGCTGCGTGAGAGAGCCATCTTTAACGGCTCCCGCCCGAATGATTATTGTTGCGGTTGGTTTCATTGAGCGTTGTTGAGAGTTTCTCAAGCGTTTCGCGGATTGCCTGCTGGTCTTCTGCCTGACGCTCGGCCCAGTCACGCATCAATTGCTGCTCATTGCGCATATTTTTCACCAAGGCGTGGATGCCTTCGGCCAGATTAGCAAGGGCGGCGGTGGTGCGCTGGTTCGGGCTGCCATTTTCCTGCATGGATTGCAGACGGTTAGCGATATCGCGAATGTCTTCGGTTGAACCTTGAGTGGTGATCGCGCCTTGATTGAGGTCGGAGCCTAAATCAGTCACAGTGGAGAGCCAGTTTTCAAGTTCGGTGTAAAAACGGTTCTGCGCACGTCCTGCCTGCAAATCCAGAAAACCCAGAATCAGCGAGCCGGAAAGGCCGAAAAGTGATGAGGAAAAGGCTGTGCCCATGCCGCTCAACGGTGCTTGCAAGCCGGCCTTCAACGCATCCAGAACGTCATTGGTGCTGCCCGATGCCGGATCAAGGGTTTGGATCGTGTTGCCGATGGAGCCGATGGTTTCCAGCAAGCCCCAGAAAGTACCAAGCAGACCTAAGAACACCAGCAAGCCGATAAAATAGCGGGAAATATCGCGGCTTTCATCAAGGCGGGTGGCAATCGAATCAAGGATTGAGCGCATTGAGGTGGTGGAAAGCGCCATTGAGCGCTGATGGCCGATTAATGTACGCATCGGTGCAAGCAGAACCGGCGGGCGGGATGTGCTGCCGTCATCACCACGGCGCAGTGAATTGACCCAGCGGATCTCCGGCATCAGGCGGATAACTTGCCCGAAGGCGAGCAAAATACCGGCAAGCAAAACGCCAAGGATCAGGCCGTTTAGCCCCGGATTGGTAACAAAGAATGTGTGGATCTGGCGGGAGAGAACCGCGGCGAGAAAAGCCACAATAATCAGGAAAATGATCATGGTGATCATGACCATCCGCGGCGTTGACATAGGCGTCGGCATATAATCCGCGTTAAAATTCCTGGTGAAATTCCCGGCTTGCTGGTCGCGCTTTTCAGCCTGCATCACTTATCTTCTCCACTGCCGTCCGATTCATTTATCTTGAAGCTAGCTTATAATTTATAGACTGTGAAATAGGGTAATCGTTTGTCGGCAATATTAAATGCCGGAAAATCAACATATGCATTTAATCTATAAAAGAATACGGGCATTTATTCTGTCCCAATTTTTAAATGCAAAATTGGGATTTTCGATGAGGCAAAAATCGTGTTTTTTACTCTCATTCACAATGAACGATGAGTATAGAAAACGATGATTGGCGGCTGTTCTTTTTTAAACAGCATGATGGTTGCAAAAGCAGTTTATCAAATCGTGACTTTTTAATTTCAATTTTCAGAGCAAATTTTTAGCATAAAAAATGCCGGCTTCGCGAGAGGCCGGCATTTTTAAAGGTCACATCTGATATTGCTATCAGATTGGCTTTTTCAGGGTTGCCATCAATGCTCTGTGGATGGCTTCATTACCGGCCACAATGCCCTTGGTGTCAAACATATCCTGTCCGCCGTTTTTGTCGGACACAAAACCACCGGCTTCACGGATCATGAGAATACCTGCTGCCATATCC
>JAEWHQ010000277.1 GCA_023387715.1 Pseudomonadota bacterium
GCATTTCATCGCGCAGTCGACATGCAGCTTCCCATTGGTTGCGCAGGTGTCGCTGTTTATCCAGGCGACATCGTCGTCGGTGATAGTGATGGCGTTGTGGTCATACCACGCCATATTGCAACAGAAGTTGCAAACGACTCTTTCGATCAAGAACAACGTGAAGAGTTTCTGTTTACTAAAATTGATGCAGGCGCTCCACTATGGGGAACATACCCACCCAATGAAACCACATTGCAGGAATATGCCGAATGGCGCCGTGCACAGACCTCATCAGTAAAAGAGGCATCAAAATGACGCCAGTTCAAAAAGCCGAAAACCTCATTCGTCATTATTTTGCAATGTGCAATGCTGCCGATCGCAATGGATTGATTGATTGTTTTACAAGTGACGGCGTGCATTATTTCCCGCCTGGTTTACCCGGCGCACCATGGCGCGGCGCCGAAGCAATCGCAGATGGCTGGGTTTGGTGCGTCGATAAAATGGGGTCGCAATGGACCATTGAAAAAATTCTGGTTGCAGAAAGTGGTCATGAAGCGGTCATTGAATGGACGCATTGGAAAACCACTATTGGCGAAGTTCTACGGGGCGATGAGTGGTATATTTTCAACGAAGACATCACAAAAATTCGCGAAATTCGCGCTTATTATGCTTCACCTGTTAACAAGCAAGATGCCGAAAACAAATTACACGACTTTGACTATGCAGGCAGAGGTTATGCGCTTGTACCTCCTTTACAGCACCGTTAAGGGGAAGCGACATCATGCAATTCACCATTATAGCCCGAGATGACACGACTGAAGGCACACTACAGCGCAGGCTTGCCATACGCGAAACCCACATGCAGCAAATTCATGCTATGAAAGCCGCAGGAACAATAATTGACGGCGGCGCACTCCTGAATGAAAAAGGCGAAATGGCGGGCTCGATTATACTTTGTGAGTTTCCAGATAAAGAAGCTCTGCAAAACTATCTCAACGATGAAATTTACTATCGAGAAAAAGTCTGGAAAGACATTGAGATTCTGCCTTTCCGACGCGTGCAGTGGCACCCGATCAAATAAAAAAGATACAAGAAAAGCCCGATACTTTATAAAATTGCGGGCTTTTCTATATTTCAGTTCTCATTCACTCAAAAAAGCTGTGAAATCAATTTATAGCATTTATGTTCTTTCTAATCCGCTTTTTGTATATTCTTCATGTAGTTTTCGCCTGCAAGGAAGAAAAGGTCGACAAGAGGATTACGCTCATTACCAAGTGCGAAAATCACTTCTTCAGAACTTGACGTGATTTCATTAATCGCAAGTCTTCGTACAGCGTCTGTGCGGTGCGTTCCGTGACGCCACATAAAACCAACGCCAACACCAAGACTTACAGCTTCATATACCGCATCACGTGTATCTGCGATGAGACGGGGCTCAGGTGTAAGCCCAATACGGCCGAAGGCGCGGTCAATGACTTTCTGCGTGGAGGAACCGCGTGAGCGAAAAATCAATGGTTCCTGAATTAACGCTGTCAATGAAACACAGTCATGTTTCGCAAGCGGGTTGCATTCTGAAACAATGGCAACGACTTCCTGCTGGATGATGGTTTGTCTGCGAAAGCGTGCATCCGGCAAGATATCCGGCAAAATTCCTACATCCACCTGACGCTTTAATACAGAACCTAAAATCTCCTGATGCGAACCGCTTTCCACTGTCACAGATACCTTCGGGTGCATTTTAATGACATGATGAATGATTGCTATGCCGGGCATTGCATTGCCCAAACCGACACGCAAATGAAATTGTCCGCTGATGTTGCGCCTTGAAATAAGCCTTTCAACATCCATTTCGGCTTCATGCATGCGCTCAGCGGCTTCAGCTATATCAATGCATAACGGTGTAGGTTGAAGACGCCCCCATTCTTTTTCAAAAAGCTTTATGCCATTTTTCGCTTCAAATCCACGAATTTGCTGAGCGATAGCAGCATGCGTTATATCTAATTCCCGTGCAGCTGCGGCGTAAGAACCTGCATTTATAACTGCCCTGATAGCACGCAGGCATGCCTGACTTGGTGCATTTCCCGTCATTAATAGCCATCCTTTCATTTTCTGATAGATTAGCTATCAACTGTAACGCCAGTGTTACATGAAGCTGTCATTTCGTTGTTTGACCAAAAACAAATACGGAATGCCATGTCTCAGCTCGTAAGCCCGTCGAAAATTAGACAATCATCAAAAGCATATAGCGCAGGAATTGATATTCCCGCTTTTATGCAATCTGATTACGTTGATTGCGCTGCAATTTTTTCAGACCTTGATGGCTGCCTGATTTCAGGCGAGACAGTTTTGCCCGGCGCCAGAGAATTAACGGTATTGGCTGGCAACAGACTATGGATAGTCTCCAATAAATCGACAGACACTGCGCAATCACTTGCACATAAGCTTAATCGCTTAGGTTTACAGGTTCAGAGTGAGCAAATTTTGCTGGCTGGTGAAGCAACTATACGCAAAACAGCAAAAGACACCCCGCAAGCGCGCATCGCTTTATATGGCACACAACTTTTGAGCGATCTGGCTGTTAGACTGGGTTTGAAACCATGCCGTGGCGAACAAAAAGATTTGCCCCAATATGCCCTGCTCACGCGTGATCCTGCTTTCACCATGCGCGATCTGGAACAATTGATGCGCCTGGTTGATCGTGACGTGCCGGTCATATTAGCAAATCCGGACCTAATCCATCCCGCAGCAGATGGAACACCGGTGCCAGAAACGGGTGCATTGTTTGCAGCTTTACAAGCCGGTTTTCCGAAACTCAATTATAAAACATACGGTAAACCATCATCTTATCTGGTTTTTGAAGGGTTAAAACGCTCAGGCGTCAAGGCTGCCGATGCCGTTTTCATCGGCGATACGCCAGCAACGGACGGTCAGGCAGCCCTTGCTGCTGGTGTTCCCTTTGTACTGATCCAGCGTCCCGCAAGAATATCCATATCAATGGCTGAAAGGCAGGAACTATGATTAGTTCAGCGTTTTTTCACCTCTTACGGTTGTTTTTGACTTTTTTCGTCATTGTCACATTAGTGTTTTTTGCAACCCGCATGACCGGGAATCCGGTTGATTTTATCATGGGTGAAGGGCTTTCAGAAACAGACCGTCAAAAGCTGATTGAATATTATCGGCTCGACGGCTCTGTGTTTGCCCAGTATTTTTCTTACCTTAAAAGTCTGATCCAAGGAGAGTTTGGACTATCTTTCCTTGAGCGCCGACCAGTCATCGACATTGTGGGAGAGCGCATCTGGCCAACCGTACAGCTGTTAATCAGTTCGGTGCTACTAACGCTGACAATTGCGGTTCCGCTCGGTATTATTGCAGCGCTTGGACGCGGCAAATGGACAGGTAATCTGGCGATGACCATTGCCTTTCTTGGCTATGCTGTACCCAATTTTGTATTCGCCATTATCCTCATTCTTACATTTTCTTACTGGCTCAACTGGTTGCCGATTGTTGGCAATGCAACGATGGCACATTTCATCCTGCCAACCATTGTTATGTCCGGCCTGATGATCGGTTCGCTGACGCGCTTTACCCGAAATGCCATGCTGGATGTGCTTGGACAGGATTTCATGCGCACCGCCCGTGCAAAAGGTTTGAGCGAAAAATCTGTCATCGGACGACACGGCCTTGGCAATGCTTCTATTACCATTTTGTCCGTTGTCGGCTTGCAAATAGCAACAACCGTAGCTGCCGGCTCCGTTGTAGTAGAATCTATCTTCGCATGGCCAGGTATTGGTGAATTACTCGTCGGCTCCGCTATTCGCCGCGACTACCCAGTTTTGCAATTTGGTGTTCTGACCGTGGCATTCGGAGTGATTTTGGTCAATGCGGCTGTCGATCTTGCCTATGGCTGGGCGGATCCTCGCCTACGCAACAAATCAAGGAAATGAGACCATGACTGCTATCGTTTCTAATCCTTCACGCGTACATCGTTTTAAACTCTGGGATGAAGCCAGTCTCGTTGAAAAATTTGCACTTGTTTTGCTATGCATCCTGGCTGGCACAGCTCTGGCTGCCCCATTGCTTACAGCCTATGACCCGAATGCACAAAGTCTGATTGCGCGACTGCGTCCGCCATTAGGTTTTGATCGTTACAGTTCGGGGCATTTACTCGGTACTGACGAACTAGGGCGAGATGTGCTGACGCGCAGTCTCTATGGCCTGCGCCTGACACTCAGTCTTGCCTTACTTGGTGCAACAATTGGCTTGGTAATCGGCGGATTAATTGGGTTGATCGCCGGAATGACAGGTGGCCGCGTTGACTCTTTTCTGATGGCCGCGGTTGATGTCCAAATCTCAGTGCCGTTCACATTGATTGCACTTTTCGTGCTTTCCGTATTTGGCACAAGCCTGCCTGTGCTGGTGATTGTGCTTGGTCTGAATGGTTGGGAACAATATGCCCGTGTCATTCGTGCCGAAGTCCGCCGCCTGATGACGCAACCTTATATCGAAGCTGCCCATATGGCTGGCATTACCTCAGCAGGTCTCGCCCGGCAGCATATTCTGCCCAATATTGTTTCACCCATCGTGGTTCAATTCACCCTTAGCCTGTCCAGCATTATTCTGCTTGAAAGCACGCTCTCCTTCTTAGGGTTGGGTGTACAGCCGCCCACTGCCACTCTTGGCTCAATGGTTGGTGTTGGTCGTAACTTTTTACAGACAGCACCGTGGATTGTTCTGGTTCCGGCACTGCTCATTCTGGCCGTTACCTTCACCATACAAATTCTCGGCGATTGGATCCGTGACCGTACCGATATCAAACTTCACCGCCGATAAACGCTCAACATGCCTTTACCTTCCATCCTCTCAAACGGAAAACATCTCATGAAAAACCTTGTCTCTGCCACTGCACTTGCGACAATTTTTATCGCCTTAACCGCCGGAGCACAGGCGCGCGATTTAACGGTTGTTACACAAAATGTTGCGCCATATCTCGACCCGGCCCGTGACCATTCCAATGTTGGCCAGCAATTTTATCACAACGCCTTTGACACACTCATTGCCAAAGACCCAACGACAACCGATCTGAAATGGCAGCCAGGACTTGCAACCGAATGGACGCAAATTGATCCAACCACGCTGGAGCTAAAATTGCGCCAAGGTGTCAAATTTCATGATGGCTCAGAAATGAGCGCCGACGACGTAATTTTCTCACTTAATCGCATGTTTCAAGCTACTTTTCCGCCATATCAGGTACGAGCCAAAGATCGCCTGAACAATTTTGATCGTGCTGAAAAAGTAGATGAAACAACCATTCGTGTCTATGCCAAACAGGCAGAGCCATTATGGGAAACCTTAATGAACCTGCAGCAACTCGCGATAGTACCACAAAAATATATTGCTGGTCTTTCCGGTGATCCGGCAGTTGTTGAAGATAGCGACTATGAAGCGTTTTCAATGAAACCAGTGGGTACAGGTCCTTACAAAATCACTGAATTTACCCCTGAACAAAAACTCGTTTATGAGCGTTTTGATGACTTCTGGGGCGACAAGGCACCGCTTGAGAAAGTCACTGTTATCCGCGTGCCGGAAGTCTCTGCACGTTTGACAGCCTTGAGAACAGGTGAAGCTGATATTGCCACCAATATTGCACCTGATCAGCTTAGTATCGTTGATAGTGATCCGGCAATGAAAGCTGAAGGAGCCGCCACCGCATTGTTTCATATGATGATTATGAACCAAAATCATCCAAAGTTAAAAGATCCGAAAATTCGCCAAGCGTTAACGCTCGCAATTGACCGCAATCTGCTCAATGAAGCACTGTGGCAAGGCAAGGCTATCGTACCGGATAGCCACACTATGGCTGAGTTCGGCTCAATGTATATGCCGGAACTTAAAACCTTTGAATACAATCCGGAAAAGGCCAAAGAATTACTAAAAGAAGCCGGGTATGACGGTTTCGAAATCGTCTATGATACAAATGGCAGCTATTACACTAACGGACTTCTTGCAGCACAAGCTGTTACCGAAATGTGGAAAGCGGTTGGGATTAATGCATCCGTTCGTGACATTACGGATTGGACTGGTGGCAAGCCGGACATGATGACCCGCAATTGGTCAAATCCGATGTATTTCACAGATCCGTTTGGTTCATTCGGTGTCATGTGGGCACCAAATGGCCCGTCAGTTGGTGAAGGTCGCTTTAATACAGACGAAAACTATGCCCAACTTTGGGAGAAATTCCGTTACTCACCTGAACAGGACGTTCGCAAGCAGGCGTTTGCCGGACTGATGGAATATCAGAAAACTGACCCGGCCTTTATCCCACTTTATCGTCCTTATGAAAGCTGGGC
>JAEWHQ010000294.1 GCA_023387715.1 Pseudomonadota bacterium
CGTCAATATCGTGCTTATATTTCTTATCAAGCGGTGGCGCATCGGCGATTTCATAAAATTCACCGTCAATTTTAACACGCTGGAAACCTTTTTTCTGCAATTCCAGCAGTTCTTTGCGGTATTCGCCCTTACGACCACGTACAATCGGCGCCAGAATATAAAGACGAGTGCCTTCTTCCATAGCAAGAACGCGATCAACCATCTGGCTGACCGTCTGGCTTTCAATTGGCAAACCAGTGGCTGGCGAGTAGGGCACCCCTACGCGAGCAAACAGCAGACGCAGATAGTCATAAATTTCGGTAACAGTACCAACCGTCGAGCGCGGATTGCGGCTGGTGGTTTTTTGTTCAATTGAAATGGCAGGTGAAAGCCCGTCGATCTGATCGACATCCGGCTTTTGCATCATTTCCAGAAACTGACGCGCATAGGCCGAAAGGCTCTCCACATAGCGGCGCTGGCCTTCAGCATAAATCGTATCAAAGGCAAGTGATGACTTACCGGAGCCGGAAAGACCTGTCATGACAATCAGCTTGTCGCGCGGCAAATCCAGATCAATACTCTTCAGATTATGCTCACGTGCGCCACGGATGGAGATGAATTTATGTTCACTCATTTTGCGTTCTGCCTGCTTCAAATCATGCCCAAACCAGCTTGCTTGAACGCTGCGCGAAAACGCTCGTCATCATGGCATCCGGTTCATTTACTGCTTTACTGATCAATTATATGGAACTCGACAGCCACATAGTGAAGAGCAGTTTCAGCTTTATTTTTCGAATTAACATGAGAACAAATATCGAACAAGTACCTTTTACATCTTCTTGCGCTTTTAATGTATAAAATCTCAGCAATCGATATTTTGTCAGTTGCAGACTGGTTCTGCCTTTCATCCTGACATAATATTATGAGACATATGAACCGATAGAGGACGTGCATGATGGAAATGTCTGTGGAAGTGCATTGGGAGCGTGAAGGCGCTGTTTTTACGGATAAGAAATATAGCCGTGCGCATATCTGGCGTTTCGATGGTGGTCAGGTTGTTCCGGCATCATCATCGCCGCATGTTATTCCGCTGCCTTATTCGGTTGAAGCTAATGTTGATCCGGAAGAGGCTTTCATTGCAGCCATTTCAAGCTGTCATATGCTGACATTTCTTGGCGTGGCCGCAGCCAAACGCATTGTCATTGAAAGCTATACGGATAAAGCAACCGGCTACATGGAAAAGATTGACGGTAAAATCCTTGTAAGCCGTGTCGAGTTAAAGCCGGAGATTATTTATGGCGGTGAGAAGCCAAACGCTGAAGCAGAAGCGCAATTACACCATTTAGCGCATGAACAGTGCTTCATTGCCAATTCTGTTAAAACGGAAATTAAGGTTATCAGTTAAAGGCAGCAAGCATCAGGCATTGACACAAACACCGTCAATGCCTGACACTTCAACCAAAAGCATTCTCAAGCTGCTTGAGGCCTAAATACCCATAAAACCTGAATCCGTCATATCGATTTGTTCCATAATCTATCTTATCTAACCTTGGTGGGCATATTGTTATAAGATAGAATAAGTCTCTCATTTGAGCGTCGAATGAGAAATATAAAGAACATCTGATTGCTAAGATTTCAAAGAATTTGTAAAATGAGCTTCATTCTTTGAAGGATAAAATTGATGAAAATGCCCCGTTTACCCCTAAGCGGACAATGTCGTTGCGGACAGGTCAAAATTGAAGTGACAGCTGCTCCGATCATGACAGCAGCTTGTCATTGTACCGGCTGCCAGACCATGAGCAGCAGTGCGTTTTCATTAACAGCGATGGTTCCCTCTTCCGGCTTCAAAGTTACGCAGGGAGAACCTGTTATCGGTGGTTTACATGGAGCCCAGCAACATCATTATTTCTGCGATCATTGCATGACATGGATATATACCCGCATTGAAGGCGTTGACGGCTTTCTCAATGTGCGTCCGTCATTATTTGATGATCATGCGTGGTTCGTCCCGTTCATCGAAACAATGACCAAAGAAAAACTAGCCTGGGCGCAGACACCAGCCACTCACAACTATGAAGGTTTTCCGCCTTTTGAAGATTTTGAAAAGCTGATGGGGGAATTTGCATCATCGCATGCATCCCATCCTTAAAGCCTTAAATCCATCTATAGATTGATTTAGCGCCACACATATCCTATCTTATAAGCGGCCAGAGATCAGATTTTGGTCTTTGGCTGCGAGATTAATGAAATCCAGTTCTCAGGGCGGGGTGAAATTCCCCACCGGCGGTAACGAATAAAGTTTATTCGAAAGCCCGCGAGCGCCTGACAGTTTTTTTTGTCAGGGTCAGCAGATTCGGTGTAACTCCGAAGCCGACGGTCATAGTCCGGATGAGAGAGAGCGTGGTGTGAATGCTGCATGCGCAAACGGCTTTTGGCCGTCTGCCTATTGTTGTTTTCTACCCGTACCCTGAGGTGACAGGCTAACGAGACAGGAAAACAACGTTGAGCCAAATTACCTCTGTTAAAACGACCAGATCGTCCTTACTTGGCGCCAGTCTGATGCTGGCTGCTTGTGTCGCCTATGCAGGCGTCAATGTCGCCACCCAATGGGCTGGCACCAAAACAGGCATTCCATCGGTTATAATTGCCTTTTGGCAATATATTATTGCCCTCATTCTTACTCTGCCATTTGTATTCCGTCTTGGCTTGCAGGCATTGCGCACCAATCATTTGATGCTGCATATTATGCGCGTTGCATTGGCCGCAGCAGGGGTGCAGGTATGGATCTACGCCCTCACCCATGTGCCAATCTGGCAGGTCATTGCACTGGCAATGACATCACCATTTTTCGTGATCGTATTTGCTCGCTTTTTCTTGAAAGAAGTTGTCACTCCGGCACGCCTTATCACCGCAATTGTCGGTTTTTCCGGTGCCGTGATTATTCTGGCGCCATGGTCTGACACCTATACCGCCTATGCTTTGTTGCCAGTGCTGGCGGCCGCGCTCTGGGCGGGATATTCCGTCATGACCAAATATCTGACGCGCTTTGAGCGTTCTGTCAGTATTTCCATCTATATGCTGGTTCTGCTTTCGCCAATCAATGCAGCTTTATGGGTTGCATCAGGCATCGGTATGCCGGAAATAGCCGCGCCGGCGATGGAGGTTTGGTTCATTCTTATTCTGATTGGCACCCTCACCGCCATTGCGCAATATTGCCAAATCGCAGCTTATTCCGAAGCGGATGCTGTCTTTTTGCAACCATTTGATGATCTGAAACTGCCGATCAATGTCATTCTCGGCTGGATCGTTTTTGCTGCAGTGCCGGATAATACTTTCTGGTTTGGCGCAGCCCTCATTGTCGGCGCATCGCTTTATCTCGTGCGCCGTGATGCCGGAAAGCTCCCTGCCCGCACTTAAAAGAAATAGCCCGCCATCTTGATAAAATGACGGGCTATTTTATAATAATTTCAATATATTCTTATGAATTCTTTATAGACTGCTTTGAAGTTCACGAAGTTTCTCTTCAGAGACTGGCGTCAGTTCAATTGATTCACCGCAACCACATGCCGAAGTCTGATTTGGATTGTTGAAAACAAAGCCAGTGCGCAATGTCGTCACTTCAAAGTCCATTTGTGTGCCCAGCAAAAACATAACGGCCTGTGGCGCGATATAAACAGACGCACCATTATGCTGCACCAGATCGTCGCCTTGCTGCGGCTCATTCACCAAATCGATTGTATATTCCATTCCCGCACAGCCGCCTTTTTTGACGCCAATACGGATGCCATGCGCATCTTCACGTGCTTCAACAATTTCATTCACACGACCAGCAGCAGCATCGGTCAAGGTCATTACTGCAAAACGGCCCATTTTATTCACTTTCAATTTGTACAAAAGTACTGAATCTATCAGCAAGAAAATCAAGAATCGTGATGATCACAAAACTTCACTTAATTTGCCATGATTTCACTATATTTAGTATCCTACAATGCTGATCGCAAGGGATCAATGTTTTGCGGCTAGATCAAAAATGAACAAGGATCATTTCATGCGACAGATATATGCACAAAAGCAGGATATGACCATGCGCGGACTGATGCTCGCTGCTGTCATTACCGGCTTGTCTTGCATGCCGGCTTTAGCCAATGAAAAAGAGCCTAAACCTGCTGAGGCAGCTGAAACAGTCGAAACAGTTGAAAAAACTGAAACACCTGCTGTTCAGGAAGAGGTCGAGGAAACAGAAAATGTCCCTGATTATCTGGATAATCGCAGCAATCCCGAAACACTGATTGAATCTTATTATAATGCGATCAATCGTAAGGAATATGTGCGCGCCTATAGCTATTATTCAGAAGAAGGCCGTGATCCGCATTTTGATGATTTTGCCAAAGGCTACGAGAATACTAAATCTGTACGTGTGAAAACCAGACATATTGAGCCCGACCCAGGTGCCGGACAAATTTACTGGAGCCTGCCACTTGCCATTGAAGCAGAAGATAATGACGGTAAAAAAACTGTCTTTACCGGTTGTTACACTTTGCGAATGACAAATCCGGCGATGCAGGAAGAGCCACCTTTTAAACCTTTGGAGATTATGACAGGTAGCCTTACACCCTCACCGCTTGATCTGGAAAAGAGCGTTCCTGAAAGCTGCGATGCGCCCTAAAAACTGTTATTAACAGCTTCATTCAATTATTTTTTCTATAAGCATAATAAGCAGTTGACGTTTCAAATGATTTGCATATAAAGGCGACATTCAGCACTGCTTATATTGCCTTATATGAGCGCATATTTGATCTTATTGTTCAAATATAAAGTGTAGCCGGAGGGGTGGCCGAGTGGTTTAAGGCACCGGTCTTGAAAACCGGCGTGCGGGTGACCGTACCGTGGGTTCGAATCCCACCCCCTCCGCCATGACCATTGATTTCATTGGTTTTTTTACAATTTCCACTCACATGACATAACCGTGAAATAAAACGCATAGCTTTAGATATATCTTATCCAACACTTGCAACCCTGTTCTAACCACGGATTCTAGGCGCAGTTTTGTGATCGCAACACTGATTGATTCCTATAACTTTTGAACTGCTAGCGCCAAAGCATTAGGCAAATTGCAATTTTATTGCTCTCAGCCAAACCTCCCATAAAGTTTGAAATTGCTCACTTATTTCACATTCTCCACACCTCCC
>JAEWHQ010000297.1 GCA_023387715.1 Pseudomonadota bacterium
TACCTTAAAAGCGCTTGGTCTCGCCATTTGGGGTGCGGAATATATTCTGCGCTGGCTGCCGCGCGGTACGCATCAATATGAAAAGCTGGTGCGCCCGGGCGAGCTGGAAGCAGCGCTTAACAAAGCCGGTTTGCAAGTGGCTGACAAACTCGGCGTTACTTACAACCCGCTGACCGACAGCTGGAACCGCTCACGCGATCTGGATGTCAATTATATGTTTTTGGCCAAGCGCCCAGAGGCATAAAAAGAAGCATAAGGCTTATTTTGCACTTTGTGCCTTGGTGGTAAAGAAAACCCCCAAGGCAATTACCAGCGCACCAAACCATGTCAGCATCTGATAATGTTCGCCCATAAAGAGCGTGCCTGAAATCAGCCCGATAGCAGCCGCGACATAGCCCATCTGGCTCAAATAAACCGGCCCGCCGACGATTTGCAGCTGGAAATAGAGCGTGAACATCAAAGCCGATACGGCTGCCTGAATAAGCACCATCCAAGGTGCGGCCATCAACTGGCCGATTGGGAAACCACCTTCCACAAACACCATACTGACAATCAGTAAAAGCGCTGCGGCCAGATGTGAGCCACAGGCAAGCTCGACCGGATCGGCATTTTGCGGCCAGTCAATGGTGCGGTACACATTGCCAACGGCCAGAACCACCGGAATGAGCAATGCCACAATGAGCCATAAAGGTTCAGCAACAGAGCCGGTCTCACCGCGCGTAATTGCCACCAGAAGCGCACC
Organism: Pseudomonadota bacterium; assembly: GCA_023387715.1. Lineage (GTDB taxonomy): Bacteria > Pseudomonadota > Alphaproteobacteria > Rhizobiales > Rhizobiaceae > Paenochrobactrum > Paenochrobactrum glaciei. Next base: position 743 of record JAEWHQ010000297.1, read on the forward strand.
TAAAAAACCAACCGCAATGCCTATAATGCCTAAATAATTCGGGCGCTTTAACCCGCATACAACCGATAGCAGCAATGTGGTGACCGGCGATAATGTGTACATAATACCGGTAAAGCCGGCGCCCAGATGCGGAATAACGGTTAAGACCATAACATTGGGCAAAGCATAAGAAACGGCAGCAGCAATAAAATAATAGCGCAGATGATGCGCTGAAAAGTTTAAAAAACGCGCTTTTGCCAGCAAAAACCCAAGCAAGATCAGCCCTGCCCCTGCCGAAATGACAAAGGCCCACATGAAGGGAGAAATATGTAACGAAGCAGCGATTTTACCAAAAGGCAAAGTCAGCCCCAGCATGGCACCGGTTGCAACCAATAAAAATAAGGCTGACTGCATTAACTGATTCATTCCGCTCAACCTTATCTCTGCCCAAGCTTATCGAGGCCGCATAGCCTGTCTGTTTTTTTGCGCTGCCTTAACAGAAATCATTACAGCACTGAAATCTTCTGAAAAGGCACTTGTTCACTTTAATTTGACAAAACTGGCTGACGGATAATTTTCTTACAAAAACACGTCAAGTTCTGGTGCACATCAAATCTATATTTTGAAATAAAATTACGTTTCGACTATGTGCGCATCGATTTTTCTACAGTTTAAAAACCTTTGCCAACACGAATATTTCCGATTGACGCATTTTGTATCCAGGATGTAGTATCCAAAAACCAAGGATTTGACACTATCTCAGGAGGGGAGAGCTATTGTCAGCTTTTGAATGGCGTGGCCAAACCCGCTTGCTCGACGAAGTTGCAGAAGCACTTCGCGAACGTATTTATAAGGGCGACTACGCACCCGGCACCATTTTACGCCAAGAGCATATTGCAACGGAGTTCGGCATCAGCCGCACACCTCTGCGTGAAGCTTTACGTGTGCTTGAGCGTGATGGCCTTGTCGTGCATCAGGCAGGCAAAGGCGCGCGCGTTGCCAGTGCCGACCTGCCCCGCTTGCTTGACGCTTATGCACTGCGTGAAGTGATTGACGGTGTTGCTGCCCGCTTTGCCGCAGAACGCGCCACCTCTGAGACGATCAACACCTTACAAAGACTGATTGAAGAACAGGCTGCGACGGTCGATCCATGGGATCCTAAAGCTTATACCCAATCCAATGTCGATTTTCACATGGCGATTATGGATGCGAGCGGCAACTCTTCGCTTCATGCCTTCATTCCGCTTTTGCGCATGACCTCGCAGGTTTTCGCACCTGCATTTTCCTTATCAACTGATCGCGCACCGCATGCGGTTTCCGAGCATCGGCTGATTCTCGATGCCATTGCCGCGCGCGATGGTGACGCCGCCGAAAATCTCGCCCGCTCACATATCCGTGCCACATCTGCAAGACTACGGGCCGAACGGCCTGATCTGGAGTTTAAGAATGTCTAATAACAACAGTCTTCCCCGTTACGGCAACTTCATTGACAATAACTGGCAGGATGCCGTTTCCGGTGAAGTTCTGACACTTAAAAACCCGTCAGACGGCAGTGATCTGGCATTGATTGCCCGTGGCACACAGGCCGATATTGATCTGGCCGTTGCAAGTGCACGCAAGGCGCTCAGCGGCGAATGGGGTAAGATGACTGCAACCGAACGCGGTCGCGTTCTGCATCGCATGTCGGAAGCTGTGTTGAAAAAGATTGATCTCTTGGCCGAACTTGAAGCCAAAGATGTCGGCAAACCAATCACACAAGCCCGTGCAGATGTGGTGGCACTGGCGCGTTATCTGGAATTTTACGGCGCATCTGCCGATAAAGTTCATGGCGACACACTGCCATATCAAAATGGTTTCACCGTGCTTTCCGTTTACGAGCCGCTTGGCGTTACCGGCCACATCATTCCGTGGAATTATCCGATGCAGATCATCGGTCGTTCACTGGGGGCAGCTTTGGCCATGGGCAATGCTGCCGTGGTTAAGCCTGCTGAAGAAGCATGCCTCACCATTTTAGAATTTGGCCGTATTGCACAGGAAGCAGGTCTTCCGGCAGGTGCGCTCAATATCGTGACCGGTCTTGGTCTGGAAGCAGGTGCTGCCCTTTCCGGCCATGCTGGCATCAATCATATTTCTTTCACCGGCTCGCTTAAGACAGGTGAAGCTGTGCAGGCGGCAGCGGCCAAACATGCCGTACCGGTCACGCTGGAACTGGGCGGCAAATCCCCGCAAATCGTCTTTGCTGACGCGGATTTGGAGCGCGCATTGCCGTTTCTCGTCAATGCCGGCATTCAAAATGCCGGACAGACCTGCTCGGCTTCTTCACGCATTTTGGTGCAGCGCGCAGTTTACGAAACTGTTGTCGCGCAAATGGCTGAACGCTACCGTGCGCTTAAAGTCGACTCGGCTCTCAGCGATCCGTCTGTCGGCCCTGTCGTGTCCGACCGCCAGAAAGCAATCGTTGACGGCTTTATTGAACTGGCACAAAAAGACGGCCTCACCATTGCGGCTCAAGGCCAGATGACCGACGGCACACCTGAAAACGGCGCCTATGTGCTGCCAACGCTGGTGCGTGATGTCCCTGCCGATCATCCATTGGCACAGCAGGAAATCTTCGGGCCTGTACAGGTCATCATGCCGTTTGACACCGAAGAAGAGGCAATCGCACTTGCCAATGGTACCGATTTCGGCCTCGTTTGCGGTATCTGGACAAATGACGGTGCGCGTCAGCTGCGCATGGCACATGCTGTGCAGTCCGGACAGGTTTTCATCAATAATTATGGTGCCGGTGGCGGTGTGGAACTGCCTTTCGGTGGTGTCAAACGTTCCGGTCATGGTCGCGAAAAAGGTTTCGAAGCCCTTTATGGTTTCGCCAGCCTGAAAACCATTTCGCTCTATCACGGCTAATAATTATATAGAATTCGAGGAGAAGAGATTATGTCTCTTGAAAATAAAATCGCCCTGATCACTGGTGCGGGTTCTGGTTTTGGTGAAGGCATGGCCAAGCGCTTTGCGGAAGGCGGCGCAAAAGTTGCTGTTGTTGACCGTGATGAAGCAGGCGCAAAACGCGTTGCCGCAGAAATCGGTGCCAATGCCATTGCTATTGCCGCTGATATTGCCAAAGAAGCCGATGTTAACGCGGCCATTGCTGCAACAATCGAAAAATTCGGCCGGATCGATATTCTCATCAACAATGCCGGTATTGGCCATAAGCCGCAAAATGCCGAACTGGTGGAACCAGACGAGTTTGACCGTATCATTGGTGTGAACATCCGCGGCATCTATCTGGCTGCACGCGCCATCATTCCTCATTTCAAAGAAAATGGCGAAGGCGTCATTCTCAATATCGCCTCGACAGGTGCCAACCGTCCGCGTCCGAACCTTGCATGGTATAATGCCACCAAGGGCTGGGTGGTCAGCGCCACCAAAGCACTGGCAATTGAACTCGCCGCCTTTAACATCCGCGTTAACGCACTCAATCCTGTTGCCGGTGAAACACCGCTTCTCACCACCTTTATGGGTGAAGACACAGAAGAAATCCGTGCTAAATTCCGCGCATCCATTCCGCTTGGCCGTCTGCTCAAGCCGGAAGATCTGGCCGAGGCTGCGGCATATCTGTGCTCACCACAGGCTAGCATGATCACCGGTGTTGCTTTAGATGTTGACGGCGGACGTTCGATTTAATTCTGCTGCCTAAAAAAACGATTATAAGGGAGGGCATAATGAACAAGAAACTATTTGCCGGTTTGGTCTCCGCGGCCATGCTGGCATCCATTAACGGCGCTTTCGCCAAAGATCATCTGACGGTGGGTGAGGTTCTCGAGCCTCCGGGTCTCGACCCGACAGCCAATGCTGCATCCGCCATCCGCCGTGTCACTTACGCCAACCTTTATGAAGGTCTGGTACGCATTGCGGAAGACGGCTCCATTCAGCCAGCCCTGGCTGAAAGCTGGACCATTTCGCCGGATAACCTCACTTACACGTTCAAACTGCGTGAAGGCGTGAAGTTCCATGACGGCGAGGCTTTTGATTGCTCAATCGTCAAGTTCTCCTATGAACGTGCGGTGGCGGAAGATTCAACCAATGCCCAAAAAGGCTTGTTTGAACCAATCGCATCAACCGAATGCCCTGATCCTGCCACCGCAGTGGTAACACTTAAACGTCCGGCCTCGAACTTCCTGTTCGGTATGGGCTGGGGCGACGCGGTGATGATCGGCAAGCAGTCGGCTGAAAACAACAAGACCACACCGGTTGGCACAGGTCCTTTCAAATTCAAGCGCTGGGTACAGGGTGACCGCGTTGAAATTGAAAAGAATGCTGATTACTGGGGCACACCTGCCAAGCTTGAAGGCGTCACCTTCCGCTTCATCAGCGATCCGTCTGCCGCAGCTGCTGCGGTGATGGCTGGCGACATTGATCTCTTTGCAGAGTTTCAGGCACCGGAACTGCTCAACCGCTTCAAGAGCGATGAAAATCTGCATGTGGAAGTAGGCAGCACCGCCGGTAAAGTGGTGATGTCGCTCAACAATGCCCGCGCGCCTTTTGACAATGTCAAATTCCGTCAGGCATTGGCGCATGCGATTGACCGCACCGCCTTTATCGATGCGGTATCATCAGGTTATGGCACCGCCATTGGTTCCCATTCCACACCGGCCGAACCAGGCTATGTCGATCTGACCGATATCTATCCATATGATGTCGCCAAGGCAAAAGAACTGCTTAAAGAAGCAGGTGTTCAAGAGGGCACAAGCTTTACCATCACCCTGCCGCCTCCAGCCTATTCCCGCCGCGGTGGCGAAATCATTGCAGCCATGCTCGCCGAAGTCGGTTTGCAGGTTAATCTGGTTCCGATGGAATTTGCCCAGTGGCTCGATCAGGTTTTCAAACGTGCGGATTATGAAGCGACCATTATCGGTCACACAGAAGCACGCGACCTCGATATTTACGCCCGCGATACATACTACTTCAACTATAAAAATCCGGAATATAGCGCTCTCTACAAGACCTATACGGAAACAACAGATGAAGCCAAACAGCTGGAATTGTTAAGCCAGCTGCAGCGTAAACTCGCGGAAGACGAGCCAAATGTGTTCCTCTATGCACTGCCGAAAATCGGTGTCTGGAACAAGAAAGTACAAGGCGTCTGGAAAAACCTGCCATTGCCGGCAAATGACCTGACTGCCGCTTACTGGGCTGATTAAAAGCATTTCCGGCAAAAGCGTGAAACGGTTTTGCGTCGGATAATGCGATAAACAAAAACTTAGAGCATAGTAAAAATTATCCCTCCCGCCTTTTAAAATACAAAGGCGGGAGGGGTTAAAAAACGGGAGACAAAATTTGCTGAGTTATATTTCTGGACGTTTTGTCTCATTAATACTCACGACCCTTGCTGCCTCAGTGATCGTTTTTTTGCTGATGCAGGTTTTGCCGGGCGATCCGGCAGCCGTTATGCTTGGCATTAATGCGCAGCCTGAAACACTGGCAGCGCTGCAAAAGCAACTCGGCCTCGATGCACCTTTATGGTCGCGTTACCTCACATGGATTTCCGGTTTTATTGTCGGCGATTTTGGTGTCAGCTACACTTATTCTGTGCCGATCAGCGAATTATTAGGCCCGCGTGTTCTGGTCACATTACCGCTCGCCGTTCTGGCAATGGCCATCTCCGTGATTATCGCTATTCCGCTCGGCGTTATCGCTGCCTCCAAACGCGGCAAGGCTTTTGATGTCGCCGGTATGGGCGTTGCTCAGGTGGGGGTGGCTATTCCTAATTTCTGGCTCGGCCTGTTGCTGATTTTGCTCTTTGCTTTGCAGCTTGGCTGGTTTCCGGCTTCCGGCTTTGGTGGCTGGGAAGATGGCTTATGGAAGGGTTTACGCTCGCTCATTTTGCCAGCTGTTGCCCTTGCCCTGCCGCTTGCTGCCATTCTGGCGCGCGTCACCCGCTCGGCTGTCATTGAAACCTTGGGCGAAGACTTCATCCGCACGGCACGCGCCAAAGGGCTGACACGCAGTCACGCGCTTTGGAAACACGCCGTTCCCAATGCGCTGATCCCTGTTGTCACCATCATCGGCTTGCAGTTTTCATTTCTTCTGGCAGGTACCATCATTATCGAGAATGTTTTCAATCTGCCGGGCGTTGGCCGGTTGATTTTCCAATCTATCGCACAGCGCGATCTCATCACCGTACAATCTCTGGTCACGCTTTTGGCGGCCAGTGTGATTACCGTCAACTTTCTGGTTGATCTGGCTTACGGCTTCCTTGATCCGCGTCTTTCGACAGGAGGTCACTGATGAGCGACGTGACCGCCAACCAATCCAAAATCGGCAAAGTACTTTCCGGCATTGGCTTAAGCCGCAGCCTGATGATTGGCTGTATCGTCACCGGCCTGCTGATTGCGATGGCACTGATTTCTTATGTCTGGACGCCGTTTTCACCAACCGGCCTCAACATTAAAGACAAATTGCAAGGGCCAAGCAGTGTCCATTGGTTCGGCACCGATGCCTTTGGCCGCGATGTCTTTTCGATGATTATGGTGGGCGCGCGCAATTCCATCGCTGTTTCCATCATTGCCGTTGCGGTAGGTGCCGGTATCGGTATTCCGCTCGGCTCTTATGCAGCCGCACGCGGCGGCATGATTGATGGTTTCGTTATGCGTTCAACCGATCTGGCCTTTGCGTTTCCGTCTCTGCTAACTGCCGTTATCATCACCGCCATTTTTGGCCCTGGTGCGGTTAATGCGATGATCGCTATCGGTATTTTCAACATTCCGGTTTTTGCGCGTGTTACACGTGGCGCTTCATTGGGCTTGTGGAAGCGTGAATATGTCATGGCAGCACGCTGCGCAGGACGCGGCGATATTGCCATTACGCTGGATCACGTTTTGCCCAATATCGGCCATGTGCTGATTGTGCAGGCGACCATTCAGTTTGCGCTCGCGATCGTTGCGGAAGCCGGACTTTCTTATGTCGGCCTTGGCACACAACCGCCAATGCCGAGCTGGGGCAAAATGCTGAATGATGCCCAGACTTATATTTACGATGCGCCGTGGCTTGCGATTTTCCCCGGCCTTGCCATTACATTTGCGGTTCTCGGCCTCAATATGCTTGGTGACGGCCTGCGCGATACGCTTGATCCGCGCGTCAGGAGGCAAAGATGAGCCTGCTCGAAATCAACCAGATGAATGTGAGCCTGCCTATCGGCTCACGTCAGGTCAATATTCTCAACGACATCACCATGACGCTCAATCGCGGCGACCGTTTAGGCATCGTTGGCGAAAGCGGCTCCGGCAAATCCATTACCGCTTTGGCGGTGATGGGCTTGCTGCCCGACCGGATGCAGGTCAACGGCACTTTGCGCTTTGACGGGCAAGACCTCACCACTATGTCGGAAAATGAGCGCTGCACGATGCGTGGTCGCCGTGCTGCCATGATTTTCCAAGAGCCGATGACCGCCCTTAATCCGGTAAAATCCATTGGTTCGCAAATCACCGAAGGCCGCCGCCTCCATATGGGCGAAAACCGTGCAGATGCAGAAGCCAAAGCACGCCGGTTGCTTGACCGCGTTGGTTTACCGGGCCCGCGTTTCAGCCTTGATCTTTATCCGCATCAGCTTTCCGGCGGTCAGCGCCAACGCGTGATGATTGCGATGGCGATTGCCTGTGAACCGGATTTGTTGATTGCAGACGAGCCGACAACTGCGCTGGATGTGACCGTACAGGCACAAATTCTTGATCTGCTTGATGATCTGGTTGATGAAACCGGCACGGCTTTGATGCTGATTACCCATGATCTGGGTGTGGTGTCTGAAATGA
>JAEWHQ010000317.1 GCA_023387715.1 Pseudomonadota bacterium
GGTGGAAAATGACGCGCTGATTGATGCAACGCAAGATCAGATTCACGCGCTCTTGAATGAACGCCACAAACGCGAAGACACAATGATTACCAATATGTCTTCCATCCGTGATGCTGTCACCGAAACATCCAACACGCTGACAATCTTCTTAGGTTCGATTGCCGCTATTTCCTTGCTGGTTGGCGGTATCGGCGTGATGAATATCATGCTGGTGAGCGTGACTGAGCGCACCCGTGAAATCGGCGTACGCATGGCAACAGGTGCCAGACGCAGTGACATCCTGATGCAATTCATCACGGAAGCTCTGGTGGTTTCAAGTATTGGTGGTTTGTTGGGGGTGGTCTTTGGCTTAGGCGTTGCTGCCGCCGCAGAAGCGATGGGGCTGACCATTCAATATAGTCTTGCGCCGGTTATTTTGGCCTTTGGCTCGGCCTTCGCAACGGGTCTGATCTTTGGCTATCTGCCCGCGCGTAAAGCGTCGAGATTACTGCCAGCTGTGGCACTATCAAGTGAATAGTGCCACAGGTTTTTGTTTTCATTAGCTACGGCCGGTAAAGCGGATCGGCACGGTAATCGGCATACGCGACTTGGCCATGGCTGCAGGCGGTGCCGGCACGGGTGAAGCACGCTGCACGGTCTGCAATGCCAGCTGGTCAAGCTTAGCATCACCCGATGAACCCGAAACACGAGCCGACAGCACCTGTCCCGACGGATCAATCACAAAGCTGATATTGACGATGCCTTTGGCACCTGATCCCATACCGCGTGACAAGAAACGACGCTGACGCTCCAAATGCGCCTGCAATTTTGAAACCCACTTATCTGAGCTGATGCCCGGATTACCAGCCGACTGACCATTGCGGTTGGCCGCAAGCTTAGAGCCATCATTGGCGGCCACTGCCGGTGTTGCAGATTTCTTGGCAACCGGTGCTTTTTCAGCCTGCTTAGGCTTTGGTTTTTCAACGCGCTTTACAATTGGCTTTTCTTGTTTTTTCTCAACAGGTTTAGGTCGCTCAACCGGCTTTTTAACCGGCAGCGGCACAGCCACTTGCGGTGTCGGTGCTTCCACAACATCAGGAATTACTTCTTCCGGCTCCGGTTCCGGTTCTGGCGCGACTTCCGGCTCTGGCTCCGGTTCTGGTTCCGGCTCTGCCTCAGCCACTTCCTGCGCACTTTCCGGCTGAATAGCTTCCGCTTCTTCTTCTGCAACCGGTGCTTCCGGTTCTGGCGCAAATTCAATCATGATCGCCGCTGGCGGCGTACCATCCATCACGTCCTCCGGCTGCATTGAATGCACCGCATAGGCTCCTGCCGCATGCGCACATAAAACAATAGCACCAGCACCAACCCAGCGCGCCGTATCCCACCAGCCTGAACGGGTATCGTCCATGGAAACGGGTCTGATCGGAGGATGTTCAGGCGGTAATTTCGGCATTAGTTATTCCCCGATCCGTTAAGAGCAGGAGCAGGTGTTTCACCTGTGGTTTCACTTGGGCCAGCAGTGTCAGGTGAACCGACAACTTCAAGCCCGACCAGCGCAATTTTCAAATAGCCGTTTTCACGCAGCAAATTCATCACGCGCATCAACTCGCCATAACCAACGGCCTTATCAGCACGCAGGAAAATGCGGGTTTCCTTGTTGTTTTCAGACAATCTGTCCAGAAAAATACCAAGGCTTTCGCGAACCACCGGTTCATTGCCGACATTGAGTGACAGATCGTCTTTCAAGGTTACATAAACCGGAAGATCAGGACGAGGCTGCACGGCTGCATTGGAAGCAGGCAGATCCACATTCACATCCACGGTTGCCAAGGGTGCGGCAACCATGAAAATAATCAGAAGCACCAGCATCACGTCGATGAAAGGCGTAACGTTGATCTCGTGGTTCAGAGACAGATCGTCGTCTGCATCGCGTCTTCTACCAGCCATCAGACTTACTCCGCAGCTGCTGCTGGCTTGGCCATCTGTGCACAACGTTTTGCCAAAGCAAAGTCAATGTCACGGCTGACCAGACGTTCAACACCAGCGCCGGCATCAGCCAGAACCTGACGGTAATTAGTGATCGAGCGGGCAAAGACGTTATAGATAACCACCGCAGGAATAGCTGCAACAAGGCCGATAGCTGTCGCAAGCAAGGCTTCCGCAATACCAGGCGCCACAACGGCAAGGTTGGTTGTCTGTGATTCCGAGATACTGATGAAGGAATTCATAATCCCCCAGACAGTCCCAAACAAACCGACAAATGGCGCAACCGAACCAATGGTTGCCAATGCGCCTGTGCCTTTGGACAGTCTGCGACCGGCAGCCGCTTCAATACGGGACAATCTTGAAGCAACGCGCTCTTTCAAACCTTCGGTACCAGCCAGAACAATGGCAGGACTGCTTGCTTCAACTTCATCCTGTGCTGCATGTACCAAAATGGCAGCAGGGCTTTTTTCATTCGCCAAAGAACTCACAGCATCAGCCAGCGAGCCCGAATGACCAATGGTTTTCATAGCTTTTTTCAACTTGCCGCGCGCCACGAAAAGTTCCAGTGACTTGGCAATCCAGATTGTCCAGGTCAGCAGTGAGGCAAGCGCCAAACCAATCATCACGCCTTTAACAATAGCATCAGCAGCCATAAACATACCAACCGGTGAAAGGTCATGCGGGAGGGTATGATCACGCTCTTGTTCAGCGTCTGCGCCTGTTGATACAGGCTGGGCAACCGGCTCCTGTGCAGGTGTGGTTGCAGCGGGCGCTGGCTGTTGCGATGCCGGTTCGCTTGCGCTTGACTGTGCAGGCGCGGCTGGCGCTGATTGTGTTTCTGCTGGCTGCGCAGGCTGCACTGCAGGCTGGCTCGGTGTTTCAACAGGCGCCTGCGTTGGCGCAGTTTGCGCCGGAACACTTGGAGCTTCAGATGCAGGAGCCTGTGTGCCTGAGCCTTGCGTAACAGAACCTTGTGTAGCAGAATTGGGCGCAGTTGTTTCAGAATTACCGGATTGAACTGCGCGTTTTTCCTGCGCAATTGCCTGCCCGCCCATGAGCGGAACAGTTGCAATACCGGCAGCTAACAATACAAAACTAAACTGCTGTATTGCGTTCTTCATGGTTACAGACACAGGAACCCTCATTCATCTTTGCTGATCACTAACAACTGCCTTCTGCCTTGCAAGCAGCCTATAAACATAACCACTCAGACAGAGAATGACCCTTAATAGCCCCCTATAACATGATTATGCAAGTCATGTTTTAAGATTTCACTCGAATTAAAGCTTTAAGAGCGGAACTTTTTCACCACTTGGCGCATTAACTACAAGAGCAATAAAACCTCTTATTTCTCATATAGTATATGTTGGCATTCTATCGCCGCATGGTAACAATAATTAGTTCATCATCTTATGGAGGCTAGAAATATGGCACGTGCAGCAGATAAGGTCACCCAGAAAATCGAAGAATTGACAGATGTCAGCACGGCTGACCTGCAAGAACAAATTGCGCAGCTCAAGCAAGATATTGCCAGTATTGCAGCAACGATGTCTCAGCTGGGGCAGCAAAAAATCCGTGATGCTAAGCGCGACGTTTCACAAGCTTACGATGATGCTGTCCAGCATGGTGAAACAACCATGAGTGATTTGAAGTCTTGCGCACAAAATATTGAAGATCAGCTGCTGGAAACCGTCCGCGAACGCCCGATTGCTTCATTGGCGACAGCTGTCGGCGTCGGCTATCTGCTGGCAATTTTGCGTCGCTGATCATGCTGCGTTTATTATCGCCTATTCTCTCATCCATTTTGAAACAAGAGTTTCATGAAGCCACGCAACAGGCCAAGCGTGGCGCCATTACCGGCGCTGTCATCGGCATTTTTGTTGTTGTCGGCTTTGTGTTTCTGCTGCTTGCAGGCTTCTTGTACCTGTCAACGCTTGTCAGCCAACTGGCCGCAGCCCTCATTATGGCGGGCAGTGCTTTTATCGTGGCACTCATTGCTTGGCTGATCACCAAGAGCATCAATGCAGCGCAGGAGCGCAAGCGCCGCGAACGCCTTGAAGCAGATAAATCTGCTTTTGTAGCAACCGCTGCCTTGGCAACAATTCCGGCCTTGCTAAAACGTCCGATTTTAGCCGCAGCCCTGCCTTTAGCAGGTATGGCGCTCGTATCACTGTTGAGTGATAAAAAGCCGGATGACAAAGCATAATCATCGCATCAAAAAACGCCATGGCGGATCTTTTCCGGCATGGCGTTGATGATAAATCTTATTCAGCCGGTTCCAATGTGGTGAATTTGATTTCCACCTGCGTACCGTTTTTCATTGCTTCTGAATAATGCGGCTTGCCACCATATTGCTGGCTTAATTGCTCCACCACCAGCGCACCAAGCCCCGAGCATTTCTTCTGCCCGTCCCAGCCCGTACCATCATCTTTGACCGTCAGACAAAATTTGCCATCTTCAGCTGGCTGAAAACTGATATGCACCTCGCCCTTGGCACGATTGATAAAGGCATGTTTCAGCGCATTGGTAACAAGTTCACCCAAAATAATACCGATCGTAGTCACGTCACGGGCATGAAAACTCTGCGATGAAAAATCAGTTTTAAAATCAACCTTATCATCGACATTGCTGGCTTCGCGAATATCCTGCACCACAGCATTGAGAAACTCATCAACACGCGCCGTTTCCAGATCCTTGCCCAGCCGTAAGCGACGATGCGCAATCGAAATTGTATGAATACGCGCACGCGCCGAATTCAACGCATTGCGTGCATCTTCATTGCCAACCTGACGCAATTGCAAGCTTAACAAAGATGAAACCTGCGCCAATGAATTACCAATGCGATGGCTGCTATCTTGCAAAAGCACCTCGACACGGTGGCGTTCCCGCTCAGCAATTTCCCGCTCCTGCTGCAATTCAGCCGTTCGCTGCATCACCTTCTGCTCCAGCTCTTCATTCTCCGAGCGCAACACAATATGCCCTTCATTAAGGTGGCGCAATGAACGCTGCAGGCGTCTAAACAGAAGAACAACCAGCACCGCTGCTGACAAGAGCGCCAGCATCGATGTCACCGTTAACAACCTGCGCGTATCATCAATGCGCTTGTTACGCTCGGCGAGTTGCACACTTTCATCGCTGAGAAAGCGCGAGACCACTTTATCCAACTGTCCTAAAAAAATAGCAACTTCATCGTGGCGGACTCTGTCCAGCGCGGCATCCAGCCGGTTATCCTTAGCCAGATTAATTGTATAACGCACATTTTCATCAACCCGCCGGACAAACTCGCGAATCTCAGCAACGCGTGCTTTTTTTTGTTCATCTGCTTTGATGATGGATGAAATAACATCCAGCGTTTCATCGAGCGAATGGAGTGAGGAGCGATAAGAATCGAGATAGGGTTCTTCGAGTGTCAGCAAATAGCCTTTGCGGCTGGCTTCCATGTTGATAGCCAGATGGCTGAGCATATCCACCTGCTGCGACAGCTCATAACTATGTTTGATATCATCAATCTGGCGGGTGACACCAATCGTCAGATAAACAGTACTGATGGCAGAGATCAAAACCAATGCAAGCGAAATGCCAACCGCAGCAACCCGCCATTTTCTTTTAATCTGTTGATGTATATCCGCCGATAATACTGAGGTCACAATCCACGCCGAATAATAAAATTTCACTCTTCATGCACAAGACCCCACTTACAAAACTTTATCAAGCAGTAAAATTTTAAATTCTATATGGACTTGCAGATAAACTCATAACTTCAGATATTTAATCTGTTTATGCAAAACTCTTCATAGTGACTTGCGCCGATACTGCATCAGGACCGTAATCAGCCTGACCTTCCACATCAAGTAATTCTTGCAAACGCATTCTGGCACGCGAGACACGGCTTTTCACAGTACCTACTGCGCACTCACAAATGCTTGCTGCTTCTTCATAAGAAAAACCGGACGCGCCAATCAGAATGATCGCTTCACGCTGATCATCCGGCAAGAGATTAAGGGCTTTACGGAAATCTTTCATATCCATCGAGCCATATTGCTCGGCATGAACGGCAAGTTTGTCGCTGAAAACGCCGTCGGTGTCTTGCACCTCACGGCCGCGCTTGCGCATCTGGCTATAAAACTCGTTGCGAAGAATGGTAAAAAGCCAGGCTTTAATATTGGTGCCGGCTTCAAAGCTATCCTGCTTTGCCCAGGCTTTTAACACCGTATCCTGCACCAAATCATCTGCTTTATCAGCTTGCCCTATCAACGAAATTGCAAAGGCACGCAAATTGGGTAGCGCTGCCAGAAGGTCTCTTTTGAAAACCGATGCGCTATCACTCATGGATTAACTGCCTCCGATATTGTGATTTTCACTCTGCTGCTTTTGTTCGGCAGCATCAAGTTTTTCCAACAAGTCCAGAAATCTGTCCGGAATGGCCTCATCCTGAATAGAGGCATAGAGCGCACGCAATTTGGTACCAACTTCACAATTGGGGCCTAATTCTTCTGCCGCGCTGATCCGTGTTCCGTTTGCTGTACTATCCATGACCTGACTTTTTTTAATTATGGACATTAACTCTACAATTCCGTGTTACCTTAAAGTTGGGCAAAAATTAAAAAAGCCGCAACATAAAACCTAAATGCATTAATAACTTTATCGTTCCCTTCGAAACATATTTTTAATGCAGACCGGACGCAATGATGCCAATAATACAAACGTAAATGGCTTTTGAGGAGTCTGATAATGCCACTTTCTACACGAATAGCACCTCATCTTCCATATCTGCGTCGTTTTTCGCGCGCCCTCACCGGCTCGCAAACGGCAGGGGATGCTTATGTGGCTTCCGCTCTGGAAGTTCTCATTGCTGATGTTTCACTCTTTCCAGAGACATCGGCAGACCGCATTGGTCTTTACCGTTTATTCAGCCAGCTTTTTGAGCAGACCGATATTCAAATCAACGAACCATCATCCGATCAGCCCTGGGAAAAGCGCGCTGCTGCCAATCTGAAATCTGTTGCGCCGCGTCCGCGCATGGCTTTTTTGCTGGTAAGTGTTGAAGGCTTCAGCGAAAAAGAAGCTGCTGAAATCCTCAATATTGACGAGCCGGAACTGGGTAGTTTGCTGAAACAAGCGTCCGAAGAGATTTCCCGCCAAGTGGCAACACGCCTGATGATTATTGAAGATGAACCTTTCATCGCCATGGATCTGGAACAACTCGTACAAAGCCTTGGCCATGAAGTGGTGGGCATTGCCAGAACACGCGCAGAAGCGGTTGATCTTTATGAGCGTGAAAAACCGGCTATGGTGCTTGCCGATATTCAATTGGCTGATGGCAGTTCAGGCATTGATGCGGTTAATGATATTTTCAAAAACGATATCATTCCGGTGATCTTCATTACTGCTTTTCCAGAACGCCTTCTGACTGGCGACCGCCCTGAACCAACTTTCCTTGTCAGCAAACCATTCAATCCTGATATGGTGCGCGCCCTTATTAGTCAGGCATTGTTCTTCAACGCACAAAATCTTGCCGACGCTTAAAATCTCACCATGTGCCGGCAAAAGCCGGCGCATGGTTTTTAGCTGCCCCTATAATCAGTGATTTTCTTTAACCATTACGGAACCAATGTCTTATTTCTGCGTTTTATACCCAGTCACATTAATGGGGAATAAGACAAGAAAGGACGTCACTATGTTATACTACACGCTGATTTTTCTCGTGGTAG
>JAEWHQ010000347.1 GCA_023387715.1 Pseudomonadota bacterium
CTGCAAAGCTTTTTCAACAGCTCTTTTCAAAGTCACGTCGCCTTTCCACAAACTCAGCGCCATAGAATACGTTTCACCGGCGCCTGAGCCTTTCATTTGTCCGTCAGCTTTCTCAGTTTCCGTTGAGAAAACCCAAGAAGCTTTAACATTTGTTTCAGTGCCCTTAGCCTTCAACAATGAACAAGCGGTAAAGTTTTCCGCCACAAGTCCTTGCATACTTCCATTAGCAATAGCTGTAAAAACTTGTTGCGCAACCTGTTTTTCACCCGCCCTCATTGAAATTGACCGAGCGTTCAGCCCTTGATTACGCAACCAACCCGACAATTCAAGTCGATTCAGCCCTGTATTCCCAGGAATAACAAAAATTTGATCGCCCTTTACAGGGATATGACCATCCGGCGACAAAAGCATCCAGTCCAATTGAATATCGGTTGGAATCGTCTGCATAAAATTACGCATCCGCACAGTGTCAGCCACACCGCCAGCCAGCATGTCGCATTGGCCGCGTGAAAGCATCCAGTTGCGCGGATTAAAATCGCGACCTATCGATTCCATTTTGTTAACTGCCAAGCGCACACCGAGCTTATCGGCAATCGCTTTTACCAGTTCAATATCGTAGCCCGGATGCGCCGGATCACCGGTGACGAAAGGCGGATAACTTGCCGGCACACATAATTTTAAAGCACCTCGATCTTTAATCTGCGACAGAGATGTGTCTGCTGGCAAAAAACTTACCGCCAGAAGCAACACAAAAATCGTGCCCAAATTGATAACTGTACTGCGCCAGTGTTTCCAGCGACTTGGTTTCTTTGTCATTTTACGCCCGCCGGAAATCTAATAATGCGAGAGTAAAGAAGACAATTGCCATACCTGCAATAATCACCGGTCCAAGCCATGGGGTAAACTGGTTGAAATCAATCAGCACACCGCGCAACGCATCCACTACATAAGTGATCGGATTAGCGCGTACCACCATCACCAGCCATTCCGGATACATGCTCACGGCTTGCGTGCGGCTTAACGATGGATCAAGCGGAAAGATTGACGATGACGTAAAATAAAGCGGCAAGATGATTGTATTGGAAAAGACACCAAAACCTTCAAAGCTGCGCACACGCGCTGCCAAAAGCACACCAAAACAGGTCAGCGCAAAGGAGGTAAAGAACATCAGCACAATGGCGATGAAAACCTGATCATAAGAGAGGTTCACATCAGCAAAGCGGGCTAAAATCAGCACCAGAATACCGTGTCCCGTTGCAACTGTGCTGCCGCCCAGTACTTTGCCGAGCAGGATCAGCCAACGTGGCATCGGCGAAACCAGCACTTCACGTAAAAAACCAAACTCACGATCCCAAATAACCGAGACCGCGAACTGGATCGAGGTGTACATAATGTTGAGAACAATGACCGCCGGAAACAGAAACTGCAAATAAGTGTAAGGCACAACATAGCGCACCTCACCATAAATTTCGCCGCGGAAATAAGGGTTTAGCCCGATACCCAGCACTAAAAGCCATATGATCGGGCGCGAAACACCACCCACCATCTGGCCGCGATCGCGTGTTGCACGCATCACTTCGCGCAGCCAAATGCCGTAAACGCCGCGCATCAAAGGCAGTATCTGTTTCATCTTAAACCCGTTCCATGCCTGACAAAGCGCTGCTGATTACCAACAGCGCTGCCTGATATTTTAAAATTTCTACCATGATGCAATGCCTTCATTGCCACGGCCATAAAAGTCTGATTGCGGATCAGACAGTACCATCTCACGTAAACTTGCCCATAAATGCTGACGCAATCGGGTAAATTCCGGCACATCACGCGGATCGTTCATAAAACGCGGGCGCTCAAACGGCACATCGATAATTTCATGAATACGACCCGGACGCGGTGCCATCAGCACAATTCTGTCACCCATGATCAGTGCTTCATCAACACTATGTGTCACGAAAATCAAAGTCGCTTTTGCCGGATGCACGTCATCACTGCCGGTTACCAGCTGCTTTTCGGTCAGACGCAGTGTTTCGGCCTGCATCAGCTCACGTGATTGCGCATCAAGGCTTGCAAACGGTTCATCCATCAGCAACAAATCAGGCTCCACCACCAGCGCGCGCGCCAAGGCTACACGCTGGCACATGCCACCTGATAATTGCGCCGGATAATAATCCGCAAACCGTGTCAGCCCCACCTGATGCAATGCCTTATCTACCGGCGCGATGCGCTCAGCGGCAGACAGGTGCGGCAATGCAAAAGCAATATTCTCGCGCACAGTCTTCCATGGCAGCAAGCGAAAAGACTGGAACATCATCGCACTGCCGATACCCGCTTGAGGGCCCGCACCATTGACCAGCACCGACCCCTGATCCGGTTTGATCAAACCAGCAATCAGCCGCAAAAGCGTTGTCTTCCCACAGCCTGACGGCCCCAGAAAAACAATTGTCTCGCCCCGCCGCACGCTCAAATTGATATTTTGCAATACCGGCATAGCACCGCCTTCATGCGTTTTCTTCTTATCAGAAAACGCATGCGACAGAGCTTCTATGACGATATGGGGCGGGGTTAACAACATGCTTTAGCCTGTGATCCGAACCGTCTTAACGGGAAACCGTATCAAGGTTTTCCGCCGTACCGATTTTCTTCAGCACTGCATCAACAGGAGCAAAATCAACCCATTCTTTCAGCTCAACCTGACGTAGGCCTTCAAATTCCTTGGTCTGATAAAGCCAGTTTTGGGTAAATTCCAATTCGGATTTCTGAATACCGCCATTCACTGTCCAGCTTTTAGCAAAGGCTTTTGAAAGCTCGTCCAGGCTCTCAGGCTTCACATCAGGGCGGGCTTCCTTCATGACAGTCGCCCAGTTTTCAGGCTTTTCAGCAAAATCACGTGCCGCGAGTGTCAACGCTTCGATGACTTTTTCAACGTCATCTTTCCGCTTTTCCAAAGTTTCAACCGTCACCGCATTGACCTTGCTGGTTACAGGTGCTGCTGCAAAATAATCATCAACATTGACGAGAACCGGCAGGATTTCATGCCCCGGCAATGCCAGCAGCGCACCGATTGACATGGTGGTGGCATCAATCTGACCAGCCTTCAGTGCTTGCGCACGGATATTCGGCTGACCAAGCGCCACCCAGCTTAATTTTTCAGTATCAACGCCTTTTCCGCTCAAAACTTTGGTGCTGAGCGAATGATCGAGGCTACCGATGCGGCCAATACCAAAGCTTTTGCCATTGATATCCTCAATGGATTTTACACCTTCTTTAGCTGCGATCAGATAAGGCAGCGCTTTGTTGGGTGATGTCACCGCACGCAAATTAGTCGTGCCGCGTGCGACCAGTTGCACCAAGGCTTCGGTGGCAATATTGGCCATTTCCCCTTCATTGGACTGCAATGCGGCCAATGCCATCGGGGTTTGCTGTACGCGGATCAATTCCACATCCACACCGGCACGCTCAAAATAGCCACCTTTAAGCGCCAGATCGACAACCGAATTAGGCACCAGCGGGGTTTCCATATCGGTGATAATCATACGAAACGGTTCAGCCAATGCCTGCATATGCGAGCCAGCCACTGCAATCGCGGCCAAAGCCGTCATACCAACAAATTTACCAAAGCGCATGAAAATGCTCCATCTACCTGATTGAACTGTCTGCCTGTTTTCAAATGAAAACAAAGGCTCCATTGTCAAAATTATTTATCATCGCGACACCTGCCAGCGCGTCATACGCTGCTCCAGCAGGCGCAAACCTTCATTGACCACCACTCCTAACAAAGCGAGGATGATCACCACCACAAAATATTCAGCCATACGGAAGCTGCTGCCATAAATATTCAGCAAACCGCCAAGGCCGGAAACAGCCGTATAAAGCTCGGCAACAATCGTATTAATCAGCCCCAGTGTGGCGCTGAGACGAAGCCCTGCCAGAATAAACGGCATCGCACCCGGAATAATAATATGGCGCACAATCCGCGCCTGTCCTGCACCGGTCGAACGCGCCATTTCAATCAGATTTTCATCGGCCTGCTGCACACCTTTATAAGTATTGATAATCACCGGCATCACCGCGCCTAAAAAGACGATGAACACTTTTGCCGAGACACCCAAACCCAACAGCACAATAATCATCGGCACGAAAGCGACACGCGGTGTTGCGGCCAGCGCATAAACATAGACATCAACCGCACGGCCAAAGGTGCGGATGCTGCCCATTAAGCCACCGATAAAAATACCCACGAAAGCTGCGATTAAAGTGCCGCTGAAATAAACCCGCATGCTTTCCAGCAAAGCAGTCCATAAGCGCTTTTCCACCAGCATTTGTTGGCCGGCCAGCAATGTTTCATAAGGCGAGGCAAACAGAC